>JABIYQ010000199.1 GCA_018702715.1 Desulfobacula sp.
AAGCCTGACCCCACCTATTAAGGGCCTAAGACCGAAAGTTGAGTTAAAGATAGTTGAAAATAAACTTCATATAGTATGGCGAAGAAATAATTGAATGTCAACCATGGGGATTCTATCCCATTGTAATTTTGCGCTATGGGGATTTATCTGTACAGATTATTGTCTATTTCTTTTATAGAAATAAATGACCACTAAAAGCCTGGCCTTTTTATCTCCAAGACTTTTGCCGGAATGGGGGATACAGGAGTCAAAGTAAACATTATCACCTTGTTCTAAATTATATTTTTGATCACCATATACGAATTTAATATTTCCTTCCATTATATACATAAACTCTTCACCCTCGTGGGAATACATCTTTGTGATCTCCCAGGGTGCATGGATGATAAAGGGCTCCATGTTTTTGCCGGGTTTGTTTGCACCAAGGATTTCATAATCATAACCTGAAAGCTGGGATGTTGCTTTGATGATATTTCCTTGATTCTTTTTTTGAACACTTATTCTTATATCATCCAAAGGTTCAATGTTTTTTTCAAAAATGCTTGTTACCTCAAGCCCCATAGCCCCGGCAATCCGATTCAAAGTGGAGTAGGGCGGAGCTTTTTGGGATCGTTCGACCTTTGAAAGGTATCCTTTTGTGAGGCCTGTCAGGGCTGCCAATTTTTCCAAAGTGAGGTGATTTTGTTTTCGAAGCTTTTTAATATTCCTACAGATTATTTTCTCATCCATGATTTAATTCTTTTTGGTTTTTATTCTTTTTTAAAATAAGTTTTTTAATTGCCGTAAACAACTCCCGGAAGCCAGGTAACAAGGTTTGGCCAGATGGCGATGATGGTTAATCCTATAAGCTGTAAAAATACAAAAGGTATAATGCCTTTGTACACATCAGTGGTTTTGATTTCCGGTGGACAAACCCCTTTGAGATAAAACAGGGAAGGCCCAAAAGGCGGAGTCATAAATGACGTCTGCAGGTTTACGGCAAACATGATACCGAACCAGAGGGGATCATACCCGTAATCAACCACAATTGGTGCTATAATGGGTATATGGATGTAGGTAATTTCAATAAAATCAAGAAAGAAACCAAGAATAAAAATAAAGATCATGACCATGGTCACCAGTTGCCATCCGCTCAGATTCATACTGTCAATAAATTCCCTGAGAAGATCATCACCGCCAAGACCACGAAAAACAAGGGCAAAACAGGTGGCTCCCATGATGATGATAAACACCATACAGGTCATTTTGATGGTTCCCTTTGCAACTTCATGGAGCAAGTTAAATGATAGTTTTTTATTCATGGCAGTCAGGATAACAGCACCAACAGCACCCATGGCTCCTGACTCAGTTGGAGTGGCTATGCCGGCAAAAATTGTTCCTAAAACAGCAATAATTAAAAACAAAGGGGGTAAAAGTGCTTTAAAAATTCTTAAAATAAAGGTTTTATCAAAGGTGGCTGCTTTATCCTGGGCAGCCGGAACATGTTTTGTCCCAAAAAAGGTAGACAGCCAGATAAACGTGCAATATAGAACCACCAGAATTATTCCCGGTATAACAGCGCCGATAAACATATCTCCAATGGGCACTTCCATCACAGGTCCTAAAAGCAGTAAAACAATACTGGGCGGGATTATCTGACCCAGGGTACCAGAGGCAGCAACAGTGCCGGAAGCAAAAGATTTTGAATACTTGTGCTTGAGCATCGTGGGCAAAGACATCAATCCCATTGTAACTACTGTTGCACCGACAATACCCGTGGATGCACCCAGTAAGGCCCCAACAAGGACAACAGAAATGGCAAGCCCCCCTCGTACATTTTGAAAAAGCTTTTCCATTGTTTCCAGCAATTCTCTTGCAAGGCCTGATCTTTCAAGCGCAAGCCCCATAAAGATAAACAAGGGGACGGCCATTAACATGGTATTGTTCATTATGCCCCACATCCGCAGGGGCAAAAGGTCAAAAAAGCTGGGGCTTAATCCGATAAGGCCAAAAAGGAAGGAAACCCCCATCATGGTAAAAGTGACGGGGAATCCTCCCATTAAGGCAATTGTCAATATCAGAAAAAGCCAGGCAGCCAGGTAATCAGCAATCCAAAATGGTAAATAATCAATGAGCATTTATTCTTCCAAATAGTGATACAATAACGATTAACATGAATTATATTATGAATCTTCCAAGGGTTTTCCCAAAAGGGTAAACGCGCTTTTTACACAAAGCGCGAGTCCTTGAATCAACATTAACAAATAACCTATGGGCAATGTTGCCTTTAATAAGAACCTTGCAGGAATGCCGCCGGGATCAATGGAGACTTCTCCGACTTTATATGCCACAATAACCCATGGAATGGATGTGCTTAAAACAACATAACATGAAGGAATCAATAAAAATAAGACACCGAGCAGATTAATTAGTGCCTGTTTTTTTCTATCCATCATTGAATAAAAAATATCCACTCGGACATGGCCATCATGCAGCAGGGTAAAACCTGCACCCATAAGAAAAATAAAAGCAAACACATGCCATTCCAGCTCAGACATAAACACAAAACTGGTATTGAAAACATACCGCATAATCACATTTGAAAAAATAACCAGAATAAATAAAAAAACAGCAGATGTAACGATAAAACTGCCAATCCATTCATTGATTTTATCACAGAAAATGACTGCTTTTTTAATAGTTTCCATAAATTTAAGCCATTGTATTCCAATATACTTTTTCAGACATCTTTCCCCATACAGCTGTTTTTGCCTGGAATGCCATATAATCTTCATGCACTTTCAGGGCAAAGGGATCTTTTTGTGCTTCTTCTTGAATGACTTCTTTGGAGATGGTTTTTAATTTTTTCAATACATCCTCGGGATAGACCTGTACATTCACTTTGTGTTCTTTCACCAGCTTGTCCAGGGCAGCACCACTTTGTGAGTCAAAAGCGGCCAGTGTTCTGACATTGATATCAGCAGCTGCGATATCAAGGACGCGCTGAAAATGTTTTGGCAGGTCATTGTATGCTTTTTTGTTGAAAAAGATATCCAGTGTAGGGCCTTGTTCATGCCATCCCGGAGTGTAGTAATATTTGGCGACCTTATAGAGACCGAGCAAAATATCATGAACGGGTCCTACAAATTCAGCCGCATCCACAACACCTCTTTCCAGGGCAGGGAAGATTTCTCTGGGTGGTACAAACACGGTGGTGACACCCACCTTGGAAAGAACTTTGCCCGCAATACTTCCAATTCTCATTTTCAGACCTTTAAAATCTTCCAGAGAATTGATTTTTTTCCTATACCATCCACCCATCTGCATACCTGAATTACCAATCACCCGGGGCACAAGATCAAACTGGTCATATAATTCATTCATCAGGGCCTGACCATTGCCTGCATAGTACCATGCGTTGATTGACTGGGCATTCATTCCAAATGGAATGGAGCCAAACCAATTAAACGCTGTTGATTTTCCTGCCCAGAAGTATGGAGATCCTGTCCCCATCTGGACGGTCCCTTTGGATGCTGCATCAAAAGCGCCTGGGGGGGGAACCAGTTCGCCACCGCCATAGAGTTTGATTTCAAACTGGCCATCAGTCATCTCATTTACGTTCTGGCAAAAGTTTTTTACCATGTCGAACATGATTCTTACTTTTGGATTCCAGAAAGATGTGGCCGTCCATTTGACTTTTGGAGATGCAATGACTGCCGGTGCACCAACAGTTAATGCGGCTGCGGCTGTTGCTGTTCCAATACCTGCTTTTTTTAAAAATGCCCGTCTTTTCATGATTCCTCCTTTAAGGTTATTATGAGTTAAATGGGACTTCTTATTTAGTTAATATTTGAACGAAAACTCACCCATCTGCTGCGTTGCTGCAAAACTCTGCCAAATTTTAAAACTGGCCTCATGTACACTAGTACACTCCGGTTTCAGAGTTTTTTGCGCCTTGCATATGGGCAA
>JABIYQ010000270.1 GCA_018702715.1 Desulfobacula sp.
AAGCCTGACCCCACCAGATACCAGTAAAAAACTTGGCCTTGATTTTATCCCTTTTTTGATGATAGTTTCCCTTTCATGAAAACGACTCAACGCATATCACTTCACGGGGGCCATAGTGGTCAATATTGTAACCATGCAAAGGATTTACTTGAAGATATCATTCTGCGTTATATTGAACTTGGATTTACAAAAGTAGGGATTACCGAGCATGTCCCGCCTATCAATGATCACTTTTTATACCCTGATGAAAAAGCGCTTAACCTTACTGCTGATGATCTGCAAAAAAGATTTCAAGATTATTTTACAAATTTGAAAAATTTGAAAATAAAATATTCATCTAAAATCAAAATCTTTGTCGGAATGGAGACAGAAAGCTATGCAGACTATATTCATCAGATTAAAAACCTGATTTCAAGATTTCAACCCGATTATATTGTAGGATCCAACCATCATATTGATGGCGATTGTTTTGACTATTCTAAAACCGACTATGACAAAATTGCTTCCAACTGTGGCTCATATGAAGCCATGTATGAAAGATATTTTGATCTTCAATATGAGATGATAAAAACAGTTAAACCCTTTGTAGTTGGACATTTTGATCTAATTAGAATCTATGATGAAAATTATAAGAAAAGGTTCTTACTCCCACAAATTGCTCAAAAAATTGAACGAAATTTAAATCTTATAAATTCTTTAAACCTTGTTATGGATTTCAACCTGCGACCCTTTGCAAAGGGAGGAAAAGAACCCTATATCACAGGCTCAATTCTTAAGCGTGCAAAAGAAATGGGCATACGGGTTATCCCGGGAGATGACTCCCATGGTGTCCATGAAGTCGGCTGCCATATTGACAAGGCAATTGAAATATTAAAAGCCCTTGGCTTTGATACTCAATGGCCTGACCCCAGGCTTCTAACCTAAAATATAACCAAACCTGCCAGGGGACCGATCACCTGGCTTTTGATACAAAAGGAAAATGATAGAAAAACGATAAAAATGAGATCTGAAAACCTTTCAATCATTCTTGTTCAACCCCAGGGACCCATTAATATTGGTTCTGTTTGCAGAACCATGATGAATTTTGGATTTACACAGCTTCGGTTGGTAAATCCCACAAAACACTATAAATCTCTTTTGGCAAAAAAAATGGCCTTAACTGCTTTTTCTGTTCTTGAAACTGCCTTAATTTTTGACGATCTTCCATCTGCCCTTTCAGATATACAAATTGCCTTTGGCACCACCCGGAGGTTTGGAAAATACCGGAAAAATTTTTATACGCCTTCAAGTGCTGCTGAAAAATTAAGGCAAACACATAAAAAATTAAGTTGTGCCCTGGTACTGGGTCCTGAAGACACGGGGCTTGAAACAAAAGATCTTAATCTTTGCCAGCATTTTATCACCATCCCCACCCATGATGCCTATAAGTCCATGAATCTGAGCCATGCCCTGGCTGTGCTGTTATACGAAGTATCTTTAAAGTCCGACCTGGGAGATAAAGGTATAAACCCCAAGCCAAAAAAACTTGCCAGGGGTGATGAAATAGAACACATGTTTGAGCATATGAAAAAAAGTCTTTTAAATATTGATTTTCTTGACAAACAAAACCCAGAACACTTGTTAAGAACATTCAGACGCCTTTTTGGCGAAGCTGGACTTACATCCAGGGATGTCAGAATTATCCGCGGAATGATGAGCAGGATAGACTGGACGGAAGAACAAAGGAGGAAACTTACCAATGTTCACGATGGATGATCTTTTAGAAATTGCCATAAAGATGGAAGAAAATGCAGGTGCTGTTTACATCAGGGCTGCTGAAAAAATCAATCACAAAGAATTAAAATCCATGCTGAAATGGATGGCTGGCGAAGAAACCAGTCATGTCTTATGGTTTGCAGATCTAAAAAATAAATTTTCTCTTGAAATAGATGAAGCCGATCTCAAGGAAATGGCTCCCCAGGTATTGCAGGACATGATTGGAGAAAAAACACTCTCGCTTGAAGATGTTGATTTCAACAAAATAAAAACAGTTTCAAAACTTTTGGAAACCTTTATTTATTTTGAAAATGATACCATCATGTTTTACGAACTTCTCAAAATGTTTATCCAGGATACAAAGGTATTAAACGGATTAAAACAAATTATTATAGAAGAAAAAAAACATATTAAAGAACTAAAAACAATAATGTCATCTTTACCCTAATGTTGTAAAAGCCATGAAGCTCTAATATTCAAGGCAGCAAGGTTGCAACTGTAGTCGTCTGACGGCTCAGCCTTGATAAATTTTTAAGGATGCGGCCTGACGACATTAAAGACTTGTCCAAGATAATCACAGATCATTTTTGGATCATCAATAAAAGTTTTTCTAGTTAATAAACTTTTTTTAACACCAAATGGTGCTTTTGCATTATCATCAAGAACCAGTACGGGGCAGCCCTGATTTTGGGCACCAAGACATTCAATGACCTTGTGGCGTGGTTTTTCATAATCAAGCCAAATGATCTCAATTAGCTTCCTGACTTCAGGGGAATAGGCAAAAAAGCCTTCCACAATACCACAGTCAGGGCAATAAAAAGGTCCTTGATTATTTTTTTCAAACCAGGGGTTAAGCATGAAAAGAATGTGTTTACTCATTTTTCTATCTCCATAATATTTAAGAATATTTGTAATTGT
>JABIYQ010000313.1 GCA_018702715.1 Desulfobacula sp.
TGAGATTAAGGCGGGAAAGTTAAAGCGGGAAGGATTATATTGGTGGCAATCCGAAAAATTTAGCCTACTTTTTCAACGATATATTCTTTGCCGTCAAAACCATGAACTTTTGTAATATCAGCAATTTTTCTGATGCCTGATTTTGCATCAAATTCAATGTGAACAATGATATCTATTACTTCACCAATGAGGTCTTTTGGTATCTGTTTGATTGATGCTTCCAGGGCAAGCTGTTCAAGCCTAGTCAGCGCACTTTTTCCACCAAAAGCATGAATCGTACAAAGCCCGCCGCTATGACCAGATGACAGAGCTTTAAGCAGGCTCCATGCTTCTTTTCCACGCACCTCTCCAAGGAGAATACGGTCAGGCCGAAGGCGCAGAGCTGTCCTAAGAAGGGTATCCATGGTAACTGTCCCATTCATTGTTCGAAGCGGAAAACAATCCTTAATAATTGATGTTTCAAGCTCCATTGTATCTTCAAGGGTAATGACCCTTTCATTATCTGCAAACTCTTTTAAAATCGCATTTGCAAATGTAGTTTTACCAGTATTCGTTCCACCGGCAATCAGGATATTTTTCTTTTCAATAACAGCCGCTCTGATAATATAAACATGGTCTTTTGTAAGCATCCCTTTGGCTTCAGAGAGTTCATCAAGGCTATAATTTAAGATCGCTTTACGCCTGATGCTGAAAGCTGGAGCATGGGTAACAGGAGGGAGAACACCTTGAAATCTGGCATACCCAAAATCAATCAGATCCGCTTCTAATAAAGGAAGTTTTTTATGGCATAATTCTCCACAATATGATGCACAGGTTATAATGACAGCTTCTCGTTTTTCAGCAGGTATTATTATACCAGTGAATTCCCGACCTTTACCAAGTCGATCAACCCATAATTTCCCATCCGGATTTGCCATTATTTCTGTCAGGTCATTATCATAAAGTAGATCATAGACCCCAGCATTCTTCATCGTTGCTTCAACTGCAAGTCGTTCATTTTCTCTTATCATTTGTACTCCTTTTATTTTTAATTGAGTTATCCCAAGGCAACAAAAAAAGCGCGGTTGCCAGTTTTAATTGACTGATATGCACAGGGCCGTAATACCTTGAGTCGTATGACATGTGATGGGGCGTAAGGGTTAGGAACCAATCTTTCTTAAGCCTGTACTCTCCATCTATTACCTTCAAAAGTGACCTACCTTTTGATGTGACTTTATGTACAGGCCCCCAGTATTTACCATTAATAAAAATGCCATCATCAGAAACATTAATAATATCCCCGGGAATTCCAGCAATGACTTTTAGGAATGACTTCCATGGCATATTCTTTGGAAGAGGATAGGTTTTTGATCTTCCTGAAACATCTTTATCTTTGAATGAAACTGATACAATATTACCAGCAGCTGGCTTCTTTGTTAATTCACTTTTCAGGTATAAACCACGGGCAAGGCTACCTGTGGGTTGGATCATGATATTAGGCAAAAGAAAAGGTGAAAATAGCACAACAATAGCCGATCCAATTACAATTCTATTAGAACGGTTCAGCATTGTATGCCTCCTCAAATTCCAGGTCATTTATGATTAGAATTTTGATCTTTGAAGCGATCGGTATTTTTATGGTTGGTCCCAGTTGGATTTGCTCCTTGAAGACGTCACTGCCAGCATTAGCCACATCACTTGCCACATCACCGGAAACATCATCTTTCAAAGTCCCATTACTCGCATTGCTGATTTGTTTAGCTGATGAATTAAGTAGCGCAACACTAAATATTGAGGCGGCATTACTGAAAAAGTGATTATCCACATTCCCTGCAACTCCACTCATACCCTGATTTCCAACCCCTGGCTGACCTTTCCCAAGATCCACAGTAGAACCATCCGGCAATTTTATCTCTTTCCAAATAACCTGAATACGTTTCTGATTGAGTTTTAAATTTGAACTGTAATTTCCTATAAGTTTTGATGATTGTGGGATAAGCAGGTGATCACCGGTAACACTATTAAATACATTACGGTCAACCCGTGCAATAACATGCCCTGGTAAATCTGAATTTATGGCACTAACAGTAATGGCTGAGATGTTTGTTCCTGCCTGGATCATATATTTAGAACCAGGTCTTTTTAACGATCCCTTTATTGAATTCCTGGCCTCTTTTTTTTTCGGTTTTAATTTAACTGCCTTGAACGATGCAAACCCGATCCCAGATGTCACACCTTTTGCAACAGCCTTTTCAAGCTTTGTTGGTTCTATTTTTTTTGGCTTAACAGTTACTTTTCTTACAGGCTTAAAATGCACCTTTCTTTTAATCGGGATAATAACAGCAGGTTTTTCTTTGACTGGGATATCTTCCACAACCGGCATATCAAGAGCTTGAGGTTTTGGTGGGATATTTACAGGAAGACCATATTTTACATTTGGTTTGTAACTAATTGGAGGGCTTGGAGATATTTGAACAGGAGGGTCAGGATCCTTTATATCCTGCTTTACGTCTTGTTTTTCAGGTTCAATGTCAGCATAAGTTTTTGGAAGATTTTTTAGCATTGGTAAGTTTTCTGTAGATGTAATCCTGATACTTTTTTTGTTACTCGAAGAAAGAATAGGGGTCAGGATAAGACCAAGCAGTACAATGACAATCAGAGCCGCTAAAGAAATGATCCAGCCTTCTTTCAATCGTTTTACAGGTAATGTTTTTTCCATAGGTACATCCTCCTATCTTTTTGAGTTTTGGTTGTCAGGGTTTGTTTTTGAAGAGTTCGAGCTGTTTAGAAATGAACCGAACGATTTTTTTGGCTTAAATCCGGATTTATAAATATATATTTCACGATTTTTTCCACCATACTGAAGCATCAATCTTGGAACCAAAGTATCCAGCACGAATTTATTGTCCACATAACGATAATTGATCATTTCAGAAATACCCCGGGCATCGATTGCAAAAACAGCAGGCAGAGTCCTATGCTTAATTTCTTTGGGCATAGCAATATATATTTTACCGCGTTTTTTATCTTCAAAAACCGATAAAGGCTCAAGACAAGCATCTTTACACGCAGACTCAATTATATAATCAAAACTGAGATCTTCTGCTTTAAATTTATAATGGTTTTGTTTTTTTAGTGCATTTACCTTGGCCTTCATTTTAGCCAATTTTTCTTTTGGATATGAAAATGCTACAGCGTTCATATAAATTTTTTCACTCGATTTTAAAGAGATATAATAATTTCTTTTGCTTGTATGGATCATGAGATTTGTCACAACTTTAGAAATAAGTGGTTTTATCAAGACGTGTTCCGGGTCATTTGCAATATGTTTAACAAGAAAATTAGCAGTATCGCCAGCAGACAAATTAATGATTCGTTCTCCTTTTTGTAAAACAATGTCAGTTAAAAATCCTGGTGTGCATTGAACTGTGAACACAGCTCCTTTTTCATATGAATAGCGGATGATCGATTGCTGAAAAGATTTCATTTGCGGTACCCGGATCGACTGTTTGTTAGATTCTTCGATAATATCAGAAATTGTTTTGGGTTTTGTTTTTTTAAGTGCCTTGTTTTTTATGGTTGCCAGTTTGTACTTTTCAATTATTTCTAATGGACTCCTTTCTATCTTTTTTTGAGGGGGTGTTGTCTTTTTGTCTGCTTTAGGGAAAGGAGGTTTTGTAATATCAACTATGCTTGGTTCAGGTTTATAAGAACCAAGAAGATTATGCGACCATTTGTATGCCAAGGACGGTTTAGGACCATCAATATTAATCCATCCTTTTTTTGCCCGGCGATATGGATATTTTTGTACAGATGATGTGACGCACCCGGTTAATACAAAACAACAAAGTATTGTTAGAAAAATAGATTTTTTTAACATAATGAATCTCCTGTGATTTGATCGGTTTCATGTTAAAAGATGATTTTTTTGTTTGGAGAGGCTTTCAGGGAGGTGGTAGGGTAGGGATTAAAAGGCGGGAGTATTTGAATCCTTATGATTAGGAATCAAGTTTTGGTTTAGAAATTTTATTGATGACAATATTATTGATAAAAATACCTGCTGGGTTCATCAGGTATGAATTATCACTGAGTTTGACGGGTAAAAATTCCAATCTGAAAAAGCCTTCAAAATTGGCGGCTGATAAAACCTTAGAATTTAGATATTCAGTTTCAACCCACGTAACAGTATAAAGTGTTTTATGTTTTTGTTTGATTGAAGAAATTTGAACACTGACAAGAATTTTTTGTTCAAGCTTATCATTCAAATTAACGTCATTTATAATCTTGTCAAGCTGCTTTTTCCCTTTGCGAGATGTAAAGGTATAAGCACATTCAAGATTTTTTCGAACCATTACATGATCACTTGAAATACTACGCATATTTGTAATAAACTTTGCCAAATGGTATTTCACAATAGGCTCAGGGATTTTTTTTACGGACTGCTCCTTTATATACCCAATGGCACCAACTAAAAGAATTACCAGTATAATCGAGATCAATTTCCAATAACGGTGAACTCTGATTGTATCCTTATCAATTTGCTTATAGTTATCATCAATTATTTTTTCATTAGTTTTTTCTTTCGTTTTCATTGAGTCCTCCTCTATTATTATAAAATTATTATTTCTTTAATCTTTTAATAGCCTCTACAGCTTTACTTGCACCTTTTGATGCAATAGCCGCCATCGCCTTTGCCCCACCTTTAGCAGCTCCAGATGCATTGATGGAAGGATTTCCACTCACCAACCCCGAAGCAAGCTCAGGCACTTTCCATATCAGGATGCAAACGACAACCGTTGCCATTGAACAAGAAATACATTCCGCCAATGAAGGATCACTTGAAAGCATATCAGCAATATTATTTTCAA
>JABIYQ010000352.1 GCA_018702715.1 Desulfobacula sp.
CAGGATTTATTGTTTTTAAAGATGGCAGATTTGTATGATGAGCAAAATGAAGGAATTGATCTGGCATTAAATCATCTTGATAAAAGTCATGATACTCTGATTTCAAACCTGCGGGGACTGGAAAATTTTTCAAGCCATGACAAAATGAGCAATGTTCAGAATAATACGGATGTGGATGCTGAAAAGGGTTTGGATAATAAAGATGCAGGGGCTTTCATGACCCAACAGCGAATTTGGGCATGGTCAAGATGTATGGCTGCAATGGGGGGATTGAACCACCAGCAAGGGGACACACCTTTGTTTATTACTACCAGTGAAGCCGTGTTTGACTATCTTGAGTCCAATGGCAATGGTGCTGTAAATGCCCTTGACATTGATAAGATAAAAGTGCATGAAAATGAATGTAAAAATAAAAGCCTTTGGCAAAATCAATTTTGTGATGATTTGATGCGTGCTTTTCAGTCAGATGGTGGCCGGGAAAATAATCTTCCCCAAATAAATGATAATTGTAATTTAGATAATTGTAATTTATCAGGGGAAATCAAATTGTGTATTTTTTCCGGGGATGATATAAACAAACTCTTTAATTGTTCAGATAAACAGATATATGTATGTTTGATCAAATTAAAGTGATAAAAAACTTGATTTTAATTAATATAATGTTATAAAAGCTTTTTTTATATAAATTGTATTTTAAGAACAAGTTTATACGATAATATAATAATGTTAATTTTTTAAGGAGGCTATTAATATGGCATTTAATCCAATTGTTGACCAGGCAAAATGCGTTGGTTGTGAAGAATGTGTAGACGTATGTCCCGTAGAAGTTTTTGAAATGGAAAATGACAAATCAGTTCCAGTAAATGCTGAAGAATGCATGGGTTGCGAAAGCTGTGTGGAAGTCTGTGAAGAAGACGCTATTGTAGTTGAAGAAGACTGATCCAAAACAAATTTTCTGACAATAGAAAAAAATGCCGGGAATGTTCATCATTACCCGGCATTTCTTATTTTAACTTTTGCTGCAACCCTGAAGACGTATGTTTAGAATCTACCTGATTTTCTTAGAATCTAAGAGACAGACAGCTTAAACCCCCATCCAGTTTTCGAAATTCAGACACATCAACTTCAATTGTTTGATAACCTGCATTTTTGATCATTTTACATGTTTTAGGAAATCCCTTGGGAACAAGTACATTCCCATTGATCCATACAGAGTTGGCTGCATAGGATTCATCCGGATCAACTGCCATAATGTTAAAATCGCTTAGTAAAGGGTGAGTTAAAAATTCACCAAAGGCAAGCAGGTTGTTGTTTTCCAGATATGAAATCCCTGTTTTTAAATGAAGAACGCTTTTAAGGGAAATGGTTGACGAGGTTAATCCATATTTTTTCAATATAAGGTTTAACTGGGATGCCCCTTTAATGTTAGTCCGATCAGACAAACCTGCAAAATAGTGGTCTTTTACCATCATAATATCGCCAGCATCAAGCGTTCCGGGATTTTGTATGTTTTCCACAGGCAGATCAAGTTCTTTAATGGTTTTTGAAATTTGAATGGTCTCATCCCTTCTTGATGCCGCCCCGGGATTGGTGATGATAGCGCATTTAGGTGTTATTAGACAGACATCCTCAATAAAGGTTGAATCAGGAAAATTTTCATCCGGGTCAAGAACAATCACCTTAAGACCGCATTTTTTAATCGCTTGAATATAATTTTTATGCTGTTTTAAGGCAAGGCTGTAATCTGGTTTGCCAAGGTTAGCCGTGCTGATTCCATTGGCCATATTTTTGCAGGGTGTTTTGACGATGGCTTTTGTAAACAAGTTTGTTCTCCTTATTTTTTAAATACTCAACTGACCCCACTCATATAGTATTCAGAATCATCTTGTCCATAGGAATATGGCATATACCTTCAAACTGGAGGAAAACATGGGTGAATCAATCCATTAAAACATCCTTGAGTTTTCCACAATAATTTGGAATAAAAAAAATAATCCATTGACTTCAGGTTTAAAAGTGATATATCACATCCAATATGTTGGATTATATTTGGAATAATCAAAAATTATTAACAGGGAGAACGCTTTATCCATGCCGGTTCCAATAAACAGTAAACCCATCAACCATTTCAGTATGCGGGAGGAGGTCTTTAACACACTGCTTACCTGGATTATGGAAGGAGAACTTCGTCCTGGAGAAAAAATTCTGGACAAAGAGCTTGCTGAAAATATGGGAGTAAGCAGGACTCCCGTTCGAGAAGCTTTGAGACGACTGGAAGACAAGGGTCTGGTAGAGTCTTCTGCCAACAGGTGGACCAGAGTTGCCCAGGTTTCTGTAAAAGAACCTGAAATGATTTATCCCATCATATGGAACCTTGAAGAGCTTGCTGTTGCCCAGGCCATGGAACATTTTATAAAGGCTGATTTCAAAAAAATGAAAGATGCCAACACTACCCTTGGCCAGGCTCTGGAACAGGAAAACCCTGTAAAGGCATACAGGGCTGATGCCATGTTCCATGATGTTTATCTTCAGCGCTCCCAAAACCCCCACCTGATAAATATCCTCCAGGATTTAAAAATAAAAAGCCGGAGGGTGGAGGTGACATATTTTGAAGGGTATACCATTGCCAGGCAATCCATGGATGAACATAATCATATCCTGGATGCCATAAAAACAAAAGATCTTGGCCTTGTTCAGTCATTAATTCGATCAAATTGGCAAAACAGCCTGAAAAGGCTTAAAAATATTAAATAAAGAACTAAGTTTTTCTAAATCATAAAACATTAATGGAGTAATATCAATGACCATTGATTTTCAAAAAGTAATGGAAAAGGCTGAAGAATATAAACCACAGATATCAGCCTTTTTGCGGGACATGATAGCCATTCCCAGTGAGAGCTGTGATGAAAAAAAAGTTGTGCAGCGAATCAAGCAGGAAATGGAGGCAGTCGGCTTTGACAGGGTCGAGATCGACCCCATGGGAAACATACTTGGGTATATCGGTACTGGGAAACACCTGATTGCCATGGATGCCCACATTGATACCGTGGGAATCGGCAACCCGGAGAACTGGGAGCATGACCCCTACAAAGGTTATGAAGATGATGAAATTATTTACGGCCGGGGTGGCAGTGACCAGGAAGGGGGAATGGCTTCAATGGTTTATGCCGGGAAAATCATAAAAGACCTGGGCCTTGATAATGATTATACCCTGCTTGTTACGGGAACTGTCCAGGAAGAGGATTGCGACGGTCTGTGCTGGCAGTATATTATTGAAGAAAGTAAAATCAGACCCGAGTTTGTTGTTTCCACAGAACCTACTTCCCTTGGAATATACCGGGGCCAGAGAGGCCGTATGGAAATCCTGGTATCCGTGGATGGTGTCAGTTCCCACGGGTCTGCACCGGAACGGGGTGACAATGCCATATTTAAAATGGCCCCGATTCTTATGGAGCTCACAGAACTCCATCTTCGCCTGAAAGATGATCCCTTTCTTGGGAAAGGTTCCCTTACAGTATCTGAAATTTTCTATACCTCACCATCCCGATGTGCCGTGGCAGACGGATGCTCTATTTCCGTTGACAGACGACTCACCCAGGGAGAAACCTGGGAAAATGCCCTGGAGGAGATCAGTGTGCTTCCCTCTGTTAAAAAAGCCAAGGGCAGGGTGACCATGTACGATTATAAAAAACCCTCATACACAGGGTTGACCTACCCCACAGAATGCTATTTTCCCTGCTGGGTCCTAGACGAGGATCATGCAGCCTGTAAAACTCTTGTGGAGTCATTTAAATCCTTGTTCAAAGAAGATCCTGTGGTGGACAAATGGACCTTTTCCACCAATGGGGTTTCCATCATGGGACGTTATGGGATTCCCTGCATCGGATTCGGACCCGGTGCTGAAAATCAGGCCCATGCACCCAATGAGATTACATGGAAAAAAGAATTGGTCAGGGCCGCAGCCATGTATGCTGTTATTCCATGGCTCTATGTAGACAAATATGCGCAAAAGTAAAAATGGTATGCAGGCGTGATGATAAAACCACCTGCACATGCAGCCCTTTGCGGTAAAAAGGATACAAAAGTATCATGACAGAATGTGTGGTCATAGCCATTGGCGGCAATTCCCTTATAAAGGATGAGAATCATCGGGAAATTGATGATCAGCTCCAGGCTGTCCAGGAGACCATCGATCATATTGCTGATTTTATTGAGCTTGGGTATGATGTTGTGATTACACATGGGAACGGGCCCCAGGTAGGGTTTATTCTTAGACGATCCGAACTTGCCTTTGAGTCAGGAGAACTCCATTTTGTTCCCCTTAAAAATTGTGTGGCGGATACCCAGGGCGCCATTGGCTACCAGATCCAGGAATCCTTGTGCAATGCCTTTAAGAAAAGAGGTATTAAAAAATCTGCAGCCAGCTTGGTGACCATGGTGGAAGTGGATCCAAAAGATCCATCCTTTGAAAATCCCACCAAACCCATTGGCCTGTTTTACTCCAAAGAAAAATTTGACTCCCTTAAAAGGGAACACCCGGACTGGGTAATGGTTAATGTTGAGGGAAAAGGGTTTCGAAGAATGGTGCCGTCCCCCCTTCCCAGGCGTATTATTGAGATTCAGGCCATCAAAAGCCTGGTCAAAGAAGGCTTTTGCGTGATTGCGGCCGGAGGCGGTGGTATTCCAGTGGTTGCCGATGAAAAAGGGAATCTATCCGGAGTCAATGCCGTAATAGACAAGGATTTATCAACAGCAGTCATGGCCTTGGATCTGTCAGTTGATCTTTTGATCATATTGACCCCGGTTGCCAACGTATTTACCGATTTTAACAAGCCAGGGCAGAAGGCACTGGATCGGCTCACTGTTTTTGAGGCAGAACAGCTTATTGCCCAGGGCCAGTTTGCACAGGGAAGCATGCTACCGAAAATCCAGGCGGCTCTGATGTTTATTGCCAGGGGTGGGAAACGCGTCATCATTACCAGCCCGGAAAACCTGGTGCCTGCGGTTCTTAAAAATTGCGGGACCCATATTGTTCCTTAGAAAAACAACAATCCAGGGCAGGGTTTAACATTTGCCAGGGAGACTTTGACCAGGGAGACTTTGAATGGAAGAAAAAAGAAAAAACCTGTTGTATATAGTGGCCCACAGAATGAACTGGTTTGTGGAGCGTTTGTGCGCCCTGTTGGTGGGCCTTATGGTTGTGGTCATTTGGTTTGGAGTTATTGAGCGGTATTTTCTTAACCTTGGATTCACCTGGGCTGAAGAGCTCTCCAGGTATGTCATGATCTGGGCAGCGCTTTTGGCTGTCTCTTGTGGAGCCTTTTACCGGGAACACATCGGCCTTAATATTGTAAAAAGATTTTTGCCGGCAAAAGGAGCCAGTTTCCTTGGGATCAGCCTTGACCTTATCAGCCTTAGTTTTTTTATTTTCCTGGCCTGGTACGGCATGGACATGGCAGAGGAAGGCCTTGGCCAGTATGCAAACATTTTCGGCATTACAATGGTGGTGCCCTTTGCCGCGGTTCCGGTTTCGTCTTCCTTGACCGCCTTTCAAATATTTGCTGCCATGTTCAGAAGCACAGAACCTTCTGCCAACGGCATGTCAACAAAATAAGGGGGTAGGATCATGATAGCTGTTCTTTTAATCTTTTTCTTTTTTATCTTAATGGGGCTTCCCATTGGTGTAACATTAGGTGTCGCAGGAGTTGCAGGCCTTGTTCAGATAGGGGGAGAAAATTTTTTGACGATGGCTCCCAAGCGTTATTTTGAGGGCCTTGACCTGTTTACCTTCATGGCCATGCCCTTTTTTATTCTTGCCGGGGAGATCATGAACAAGTCCGGCATCACCCTGAAACTTGCGGCTTTTGCCGATGCCCTGGTGGGCCATCTTCGTGGAGGGCTTGCCCATTCCAATATGGTCGCATCCGTATTATTTGCCGGAATGACCGGCGCTGCAGTTGCAGACACAGCTGCATTTGGAAATACCCTTGTTCCGGCCATGGTCAAGAAAGGATATACCCGTCCTTTTTCCTGTGCCGTGACCGTTGCAGGCTCTATTATCGGGCCCACCATTCCGCCATCAAACCTCATGGTGATCTATGGGTCCCTCATGGGGGTATCCATAGCAGGTCTCTTTGCCGCAGGCATTCTTCCCGGGCTTTTGATCTGTGTCCTGTGCATGGGGGTGATCGCCCTTCTGGGGAAACGCCTGAACCTTCCAAAAAGCGAAGAAAATTTCAGCCTTTTGAATATATTCTGGGCATTTAAGTCAAGTTTTCTTGCCATTCTCATGCCCGGCATTATCCTTGGCGGAATCTTGTTCGGTATTGTCACACCCACGGAAGCTGCGGCCATTGCCGTATTCTATGCCCTGTTCATCGGCGTTGTCATCTACCGGGCCCTGACCCTTAAGGATATCTTGGAAATGCTGATACGTACGGCCAGAATCACAGGCATCGTGTTTCTGATCATTGCCAGTGCCTCTATTTTAAGCTGGTGGATGACCTTTATGCAGATTCCCCAGAAAATTGCAGCCTTTTTCCTGTTCTTGTCCAGTGATCCAAGGGTGATAATTGCATTGATCCTTTCCCTGCTTCTGGCCGTGGGTATGTTCATGGATATTAATGCTGCATTAATTATTCTGGCGCCCGTACTTGGACCTTTGACAATAACCATTGGAATGGATCCTGTTCATGCCGGTATCATGATTGTTCTTGCATTGAATATTTCCTTGATGACACCACCCGTGGGTGCCTGCCTGTTTGTGATGTCGTCGGTAACCGGAGAAAAGATCGAAAAGATAAGCATAGCTTTGCTCCCGTTTCTGGTGGTGGAAGTAGCCGTACTATTTTTAGTGGCATTCTGGGATGACCTGACTTTGTTTATCCCAAGACTGCTCATGTAGTAGCAGTTTTTGTGTATCAATAATCCATGACCTGGCTGGAAAACGTTAGATGCCTGTTGGATCATGGATATAGTAAACCAACGGCAATTTATTGCCAAAATTTTGGAGGATTAAGATGAAAGCTTTAAAACAATTGACAATTGTACTGATGTTGGCTGTTTTTGCTGTGGTAAGTATCACAGGAACAGCCATTGCAGCCAAAACCATCAAAATGCACCATTTGAACAAGGATGATCCCTTTGACAATCCTACAGGTGCCATGGCAACGGTTTTTAAAAGCCTTGTAGAAGCAGGAACCAATGGTTCTGTCGTGGTTCAGACCTTTCCCAGCGGCCAGCTGGGCAAAGACAAAGATGCGCTTCAGCAGGTAAAAGCAGGTGTTATCCAGGCAGGCATCCATTCTGTGGGCGGATTTGCATCGGTTTATCCCCTTATCGGAATTCTAGATATTCCCTTTGCATTCCCCAACATCAGTAAAACCTATGAAGTGTTTGACGGGCAGTTCGGAGCAAAACTTGCTGTAGACATTAACAAGAAAACTGGATTACATGTCCTGGGTTTTGGCGATTCCGGTGGATTCTTTCACCTGACCAACTCCAAACGGCCAATCCATACACCTGCTGACATGGCTGGCATTAAAATACGCACCATGGGTCTTGATACCCATAAAGCCATAATAACTGCAATGGGCGGGCAGCCTGCTGCCATCTCCTGGTCAGAAGTTTATACTGCGCTTCAGACAGGTGTTGCCGACGGCCAGATGAATCCCATCCCCATCATTGCCTTTGCAAAATTCCAGGAAGTCCAGAAATACCTGACCCTGTCCGGACACATTTTTGCTCCCTATGTATGGACCATGAATGCAGATTTCTGGAACAGCCTTACTGACAGTGAAAAAGAAGTTGTTTCCTATGCTGCCCAATCTGCAATTGTTGCCGGTCGTGGTATGGGACGTATTATAGAAGCCTCTGACAGGGGCCTTACAGAGTTGTCCAAAAGCATGAAGGTCAACACCCTGACCCCTGCTGAAAAAGAAGAATTTAAAAAGGTTGCCGTACCCGTTGTTAAAAAACTCATTGTTGAAAAATTTGGTGCTGAAGGCGAAGAGATGCTCAATGCTTTTCTTGATGCCGTAAAATAGGCCAGACATTAAAAGTTAAACCAGCCTCCAGGGATTGCAATTGCCGTCTCTGGAGGTATTTTAAGAAACTGCCTGTGAAAAGGCCTTAATTTACCCGGTATTATTTATCAGGTATAATAAAATAAATTTACAAACGTCCTGGAGACAAAAACATGGAGTTTAACTATTGCTGTAGTATCTGCAATAAAAACTTTAACATAGTACCAGAACTGACCCTATGCCCGGATTGTTCAAAGAATCAGGAACCAGACCAGCCCCTTCTAGGAGTTCTGGAGGTAAAATTAAAAGGTGAAGCTGATGAAACCTTTGCTGTTTCTGATCTGCTTCCCGTGGAACCCCAATATTTTCCCCCTTCACCCGTGGGCAATACCCCTTTATGGGAACCTTTTAACCTGAGGCAGAAAACTGGATTTAAAAACCTGTTTATCAAGGATGATAGCTCAAATCCCACATCCTCGTTCAAGGACAGGGCCTCGTTTCTGGTCTCAGCTTTTGCTAAAAAATTTAATATCAATGACATTTCTCTTGCCTCCACTGGTAATGCAGGTTCATCCATGGCAGGGATAGGGGCTGCAGCCGGTCAAAGGGTCACCCTGTTTCTGCCAAAGACAGCCCCCAAAGCAAAGCTTGTCCAGGCCCTTCAATACGGGGCCAGGGTTTTTCAGGTTGATGGCAGTTATGATATGGCTTATGATATTTCCCTTGCCTATTCACAGAAAAAAGGCGGTATGAACCGCAACACTGCCTATAATCCCATGACCATTGAAGGGAAAAAAACAGTGTCCCTGGAATTATTCAAGCAGCTTGGCCTGTTTACCATCAATGGTTCCAGGCAGAACAGGGCCCCGGATGTGGTATTTGTACCCGTGGGAGACGGATGCATTCTTGGCGGGGTTTATAAGGGTTTCCGGGATCTGAAACAGCTGGGACTTATCCAGGGTATCCCCAGGATAATAGGTGTTCAGACTGAAACATCCGATGCCCTTTTCCGGGCATTTACCACGGGCAAATTTGAAAACATTCCCACAACAACTATTGCTGATTCCATCTGCGTTGACGTACCGCGAAACGGGATACATGGCCTGACCCAGATCAAACAATATAAGGGAGAGGTCATGACCGTAACGGATGTAGAGATCATCCAGACCCGGGCAAGTCTTTCCAGAACCACTGGTCTTTTTACTGAACCGGCTGGTGCTGCTGCATTTGCAGGCTTTCTAAAGGCTGCACCCCGACTTGACCCCAATGCTTTAATTGTAGTTTTGACCACAGGAAACGGCTTAAAAGATAGTGCATCGGCAAGCTTGGGTATTAGCGTGCCCCAAACCTTGATCCATTCCATTGATGACATTTTATAAAAAAAGGATTGACAGTGATTGATTTAACTATTCATTCCAAGACACTTGAAAAAAACATTGCCTATTGCCGAGAAAAGGGGATTACCCTGCCCACATTTGCCATGATGAAAAACCCAGACACTATTCCGGAAAAAATAAAAGACCAGCTCAAAACCATTGGGTTGTGGGACCTGCATTCGGCAAACCTCTATAGAATCACCTGGAGCAATGAACCCCGGGACACAGGCGGACTGTTTGGCGGTGTAAATCATTTTGTTCTGCCGCCGGCGCTCACTGGATGCCGGGCCAATATTATCATGCTTGCCGGCCGCTGGTTTCCCACGGGAGCCCACAAGGTCGGTGCAACATATGGCTGCCTTGCCCCGGGGTTAGTAACAGGTCAGTTTGATCCCCAGAAAATAAAGGCGGTGTGGCCATCCACTGGAAATTATTGCCGTGGCGGAGCCTATATATCTGCTCTTCTGGCAAGCAAAGCCATTGCCATTCTGCCCCAAGAGATGTCAAAGGAACGCTTTGAATGGCTGAGTCAAATTGCCGGCCAGGTCATTGCAACCCCGGGCTGCGAATCCAATGTGAAAGAGATCTTTGATAAATGCTGGGAACTGAAAAAATCAGGAGAAGATTTAAGAATATTCAACCAGTTTGACGAAATGGGCAACCCCTTGTGGCATTATACAGTGACTGGAAATGCCATTGAAACGCTCTTAAAAGAATATCTGACTCCAGGCAAACGATTTGCAGGTTTTGTATCATCTTCTGGTTCCGGTGGAACCCTTGGGGCTGGTTATTATCTGAAACAAAAATTTCCCCGCTCCAAGATCGTTGCAGCGGAAGCCCTCCAATGCCCCACTCTTCTCAACAACGGGTTTGGTGCCCACCGCATTGAAGGTATTGGTGATAAACATGTGCCCTGGGTCCATAATCTTAAGGAAACCGATTTTGTGTCTGCTGTGGATGATGAAGTTCCCATGAGAGCTTTGCGACTTTTTAACGAGCCTTTGGGGCGACAGGCCCTGGTCAGAAGCGGGGTGGATAAAAACCTTGTGGAAAAACTGGATCTTCTGGGCATTTCAGGGATCGGCAACATGGTTGCTGCCATCAAGTTTGCAAAATATAATGAGCTGACCCAGGATGACTATGTGGTCTCCATTGCCACGGATTCCATGCAATTGTATGGTTCAAGGCTGGGTGAACTGGAACAGGAGAGGGGTGTATACAACGAAACCAATGCCCAGAGAGATATAGAACTCATCAGCCAGATTGGCATTGACCATACAAAAGAGCTCACCTATTACGATAAAAAAGCGATCCACAACCTTAAATATTACACATGGATAGAACAGCAGGGAAGGGATGTGGAAGAGTTGAATGATCAATGGTATGATCATGATAATTATTGGTATTCAATGTTTGATCAGGTGGATGCCATTGATGAACTGATCATTGAATTTAACGGCCGGATTTAGAACAAGAACCATATTAGAAAATGGAGAATGAAATGGATATAAAAAATATACTGGAACAGATAAAACAACTTCCCCTTTTAAATATTAAAAAAATGTTCCAGGATGATTTTCTGCTGACCTGGGACAGGAGTGATGATGAGATAGCAGCTGTGTTCAAGGTTGCAGAGATTCTTCGGAACATGCGTAAAAACAACATTTCTGCAAAAGTCTTTGACAGCGGCCTTGCAGTTTCCCTTTTTCGGGATAATTCAACCCGGACACGGTTCAGCTATGCCAGTGCCAGCAATCTTCTGGGCTTAAGTGTCCAGGACCTGGATGAAGGAAAATCCCAGATTGCCCATGGGGAAACCGTTCGGGAAACAGCCAACATGGTTTCCTTTATGGCAGATGTCATAGGTATCAGAGATGACATGTATATCGGCAAGGGCAATGCCTATATGCGGGAAGTTGCAGCATCTGTCAGCCAGGGGTATGAAGCAGGTATTCTGGAGCAGCGTCCTACACTGGTAAACCTCCAATGTGATATTGACCATCCCACCCAGTCCATGGCAGATGCCCTGCATTTGATCCAGTATTTTGGCGGTATTGACAAACTGAAGGGTAAAAAAATTGCCATGTCATGGGCTTATTCACCTTCCTATGGAAAACCTCTTTCCGTACCCCAGGGAATTGTGGGACTCATGACAAGGTTTGGCATGGACGTTGTCCTGGCCCATCCTGAAGGATATGGAATCATGCCGGAGGTGGAAGAGATTGCCAGGAAAAATGCTGAAATTTCAGGCGGCTCTTTTAGTAAAGCAGATTCCATGGCCAAAAGCTTTCAGAATGCCGATATTGTTTATCCCAAAAGCTGGGCCCCTTTCAATGCCATGGAAAAACGGACAGATCTTTATGGCAACAATGATATGGATGGAATCAAAGCCCTGGAAAAAGAGCTTTTGGCCCAGAATGCCAATTTCAAGGAGTGGGAATGCACAGAATCCCTCATGGATCTGACAAGGGATAAAAGCGCCCTGTACATGCATTGCCTTCCAGCAGATATCACAGGGGTCAGCTGTGAACAGGGTGAAGTGGCTGCTTCTGTATTTGACAGGTACAGGGATCCCCTCTATGTGGAGGCAAGTTATAAACCCTATGCAATTGCAGCCATGATCTTTCTGGCCAAATTCAGTAACCCGGCTGAAAAACTCATGGAACTTCTTAAACATGACGGCAGGCGTATCCTTTAAGACTCAATCTTTATCAAACATTATTGGACCATGAACCTGTTAATATAGGCAAATTTCCTAAAGAAAATTTATGTCTAATTTTCCCAGGGCCCCTGCCATGTTATCCATTGCCTCAACACATTCCTGGGAGCCTTTTAGTGCTGCAACAGCACCATACTGGGCAAAACTTGTGGCACACACAGTGACATATTGGTGTATGCGGATGAGTCCTGCTATCAGTTCCCTGCTGGATGCAAGATACCCCAGGCGCCATCCAGTCATGCAATGGTTTTTGAAAAATCCGTTCAAGGTAATGGTTCGTTCCTGCATCCCTGGTAAGCTTGCAATGGAAAAATGTTTATAACCATCATAAATATTTTTTTCATAAATTTCATCTGATAGTACAAGAAGATCATTCTCTATAGTTCTTTTGCAAGCAGTAGCTGTGTGTATAACTATATAGCCCTATTTTGTTTGTCAATAAAAAACCAAAAAATGTAGAGCGTAAATAAACCAAAGGGTTATTTGGAAAACATAAGTTTGTTATTGACAACTTAGATTTGGATTTAATATAGCTTTTCACAATGATTTTCTTGTTAAAAAACAGATTTTTTTGTTTTGATTATTAGTCTATAAAAGTAAAGGCAGGTATGGAAAAATTAATGATTACTATTGCACCAACCGGCTCAATTCCCACAAAAAAAAACAATCCGCATGTACCCATAAGTCCGGATGAAATTATTCAAACAGGCATTTTATGTGAAAAAGCCGGGGCATCCATTATCCATATCCATGCCCGCAATCCTGTTGATGAAACACCATCAACAGATTTTCAGATTTTTAAGGAAATCTATCAAGGTCTTAAACAGGAAACAAATCTAATCCTTCAGATTTCCACGGGTGGAAGAGCAGGCATGGAGTATGAAAAACGAAGTGAAAGGTTATCTTTAAAGCCTGAAATGGCCAGTTTAACAACAGGTTCTGTTAATTTTCCATCATCTGTCTACGCCAATAGCCCTGATCTTATTTGTGCATTGGCAAAAGACATGAAGACCTATGGTATCAAACCTGAAATTGAAGTTTTTGATACCAGCATGATTCAAAATGCACTTGACCTTGAGGGTCAGGATATCATGAATCAGCCTTTACATTTTGATTTTGTCATGGGGCTGAAAGGTGCTATCCCGGCAACTATTGAAAACCTTGTCCATCTTAAAAACAGCATCCCAATAGGATCAACATGGACGGTGGCCGGGATCGGGGCAAACCAGCTGCCCATGTCTGCCCATGCCATAAATATGGGGGGGCACGTGAGAGTAGGACTGGAAGATTGCATTTATTTTAGTAAAGGAAAGCTTGCATCCAATGAACAGCTTGTAAAACGCATTGTGCAGGTGAGTGACATAATGGGCAGACAGATAGCAACACCGGATGAGGCAAGACAAATCCTTGGTTTATAATATTGGGGTCAGGCCTGCATAGTTGGTTTTACTGTGATCGATAAAGCCAACTATGCAGGCCTGACCCCACCCACACCCCACCCACAAAAAGAGAAAAGGCAAAAAAATGTTGGAAATTCCAGGAAATGTTTTCCCAAGAAGGTTGGATACCCTTCTTCCCATGGTCAAAAATGCCCATGGTATTTATATTGAGGATGAAAACGGCAAACAATATATGGATGCAAGTGGGGGAGCTGTTGTGGTTAATGCAGGCCATGGCAGAAAAACAATTGCAAAAGCAATTTATGATCAGATTTTATCCTATGATTATATCCATCCCACCATGTTTGCATCTAAACCCGTTGAGATGCTTGCAAATTGCCTTGCTAAAAAAGCACCCGGTGATATCAACAGATTCTATTTTTTTTCAGGGGGGTCTGAAGCCAATGAAGCAGCCATAAAACTGGCCAGGCAGATCCATATTGAAAATGGTAATGAAACTAAGTATCGTTTAATAGGAAGATGGAAATCATACCATGGCTTAACCCTTGGTTCG
>JABIYQ010000600.1 GCA_018702715.1 Desulfobacula sp.
TGCAGATTGATGTATTGGATTTTTCAGGCATTCATGCTGTGGCTCTGGGTAAATTACCATTTCACCACAAAGATCCTTTTGACCGTATGATAATTGTACAAGCCCTTGTCAACAAGGTTGCCCTTATGTCTGATGATTCCAAATTTTTAAAATATAATTGCAAAATCATATAAATTCTTGAATGCGTATTCTGGTAGCACTATTTCTGCTCAACTTATTTCATTTGCGGTCCTAAACAATATGTTTTGTGTCTGGATTATTTTCGACTCATTTCCCTTGAACCTGTTTGAATAAACTGTTATTTTAGCGAAAAACTCTTCTAAGTATTGAAATTAAGGTAAAAAATGGAAAAAGAAAATAATAAACCTGCGCCTCCACAAATGAGCCCTTATGTGTTTACTATTTTATTGATAGGGTTTGGTTTGTGGTGTTTTTGGGACGGCTGGCTGACGACAGATGCCGAGATGGCCCAGCACACAACCTTTAACCGTGTGTTAAGCGCTGTACTACTCCCCTGGGGAGTTTATGATTATTTTAAAATACGAAAGAGACAAAGAAACAATAAACAATCTGAAGATTAATGCTTTTTAAGTATCATCAATTGCGGAAAACCTCAATCATTACAATATTGTAATATACTGTAATCATTAAAAATTTATCTAAACATCAAATTTTTTATTGATTAACTTGAAAAATACTGTTAGATTCCCACACTAAAATTTTGAAATACAAGGATTCCTTTTGTTAATGAACACAAAAATCATAGATAAAACTCTTTTAAAGGAAATAAATAAACGAAGAACCTTTGCCATTATCAGTCATCCCGATGCGG
The DNA here is from genome assembly GCA_018702715.1 of Desulfobacula sp. Classification (GTDB taxonomy): domain Bacteria; phylum Desulfobacterota; class Desulfobacteria; order Desulfobacterales; family Desulfobacteraceae; genus Desulfobacula. The sequence goes on from JABIYQ010000600.1 coordinate 833, forward strand.
GCAAGACAACTTTGACTGAAAAATTATTATTGTTTGGCGGTGCTATACAACAGGCCGGTGCAGTTAAATCCAGAAAAATTGCAAGAGCAGCCACCAGTGATTTTCTTTCCATTGAACAGGAAAGAGGGATCAGTGTTTCTTCTTCTGTTATGAAGTTTAATTATAAAGGGTATGAGATTAATCTTTTGGACACACCGGGTCATAAAGATTTTTCCGAAGATACCTACAGGGTTCTAACTGCAGTGGACTGTGCTGTCATGATCATTGATAATGCCAAAGGGGTTGAACCACAGACCCAAAAATTAATGGAAGTCTGTAGGATGCGCAATACCCCCATTATCACCTTTATTAACAAACTGGACCGGGAAGGCATGGAACCTCTGGATATATTTGAAGATATTGAGGACAAGCTTCAGATAGAATGTGTGCCTTTGAGTTGGCCTATTGGGATGGGAAAAAGATTCAAAGGGGTGTACAACCTTGAAAAAAAAGAGTTGGGTATTTTTTCTGCCGGTTATACGCCAAAGGATAATGATGGCCTATTTATAGATGATTTAACAGACCCAAGGCTTGATGAGATGATTTCAGAAAGCCAGGTAGAGCAGCTCAGAGAAGATGTAGAACTGATCGTCGGTGCATCAGAGCCTTTTGATATGGATTTGTATTTGAACGGTACCCAAACTCCTGTTTTTTTTGGCTCTGCAATCAACAACTTTGGTGTAAAAGAGATGCTGGACGCTTTTGTCAAAATCGCTCCTCCACCCGGGAAACGGTCAACAGCCCAAAGGGATGTAGAGCCATTTGAACAAGAGTTTTCTGGATTTACATTTAAAATTCAGGCCAATATGGATCCTGAGCACCGGGACAGAATCGCTTTTTTCAGGATTTGCTCAGGAAAATTCACCAAGGGTATGAAGGTAAGACACCATAGGATCGGCAAAGAGATTAAATTATCCAATGCCACTATTTTTATGGCCCGGGAAAGAAATAATATTGAGGAAGCTTACCCAGGCGATATCATAGGGATACATAATCACGGCACTATCAAAATCGGAGATACCTTTACAGCAAAGGAACCTTTAAAATTTTTAGGCATTCCCAATTTTGCTCCTGAACACTTTAGACGGGTTATTTTAAAAGATCCCCTGAAGGCAAAGGCCCTGAACAAGGGATTGGTTCAGTTGTCAGAAGAGGGTGCCATACAGGTGTTCAGACCTTTGCTTGGAAATCTGCATATAGTGGGTGCAGTGGGGGTACTTCAGTTTGATGTGACCATGGCACGGCTTAAAGCAGAATATAATGTGAAGGCCAGCTATGAAATCATTGATTTGTCCGTTGCAAGATGGGTGACTTGTGAAGATGAAAAAATTTTAAAAGAATTTAAAAAGAAAAATGAATCAAATCTGGCTCTGGATTCAGAAGGGTGCCTAACCTTTTTGACTACAAGTGTTTATCAGCTTGGATTCACCATGGAAGAGTATCCACAGATAGTCTTTCATAAGACAAGAGAGCATAATTAGTGTTTGAACGAAAACTCACCCATCTACTGCGTTGCTGCAAAAGTTTGCCAAATTTTAAGAGTGGCCTCATGTACAGGAGTACACTCCGGTTTCAAACTTTCTTGCGCCTTGTATATGGGCAATTTTTCGCCCAAACACGGGTTTCCGGTCAGGCACTAATTAGTTAGACTCTAATTAAAGGCAAAGCGCTGATTTTTTTTAAGATAGATATTAACTAAAGTAATTTAAATTATAAGGAGAAATAAATGAACGACCAACGAATTTATAATTTCAATGCCGGACCTGCTGCACTACCGCTAAAGGTTCTGAAAGACATACAGGCCTCTTTTTTAAATTTTAATGGATCAGGAATGTCCATTACAGAAATCAGCCACAGGTCATCTTATTTTGATGATGTGATCAATGATGCAATAGATAGGGCAAAAAGACTTTTAAAACTTGACGACAGGTTTCATGTGCTTTTTTTGCAGGGAGGCGCTTCTCTTCAATTTGGCATGATCCCAATGAATTTTTTGTCTGAAGGTGATACTGCTGATTATGTCAATACAGGCACATGGTCCACAAAAGCTATTAAAGAAGCACAGATTCAAAAAAAGGAATATCGTGTTGTGGCTTCTTCTGAAGATAAAGATTTTTCATACATCCCAAAAAATATTGAATTTTCAAAAGATGCCAAATATGTTCACCTGACATCCAATAACACCATTAAGGGAACCCAGTTTCATGAATTTCCAGACACAAACGGTATCCCCATAGTTTGTGACATGTCATCAGATATTTTTTCAAGACCCCTTGATATGGAAAAATTCGGTATGATTTATGCCGGGGCTCAAAAGAATTTGGGGCCGTCTGGTGCCTGTATGGTAATTATCCGAAAGGATATGCTGGATATGGTAAATGAAAATCTGCCATCCATGTTAAAATATTCCACCTTTGCTTCAAAAAATTCAATGTATAATACACCACCCTGTTTTGGAATATATACAATTGATCTTGTATTAAAATGGATAGAAGAAGAGATGGGCGGGCTTGAAAAAATTGAAGAATATAATATAGAAAAGGCTGGCCTTTTATATGATTTCATGAATTCAACCTCCTTTTATACAGCTACTGCCAGGGAAGATTCACAATCTTTAATGAATGTAACTTTCAGGCTCCCAAGCGAAGATCTGGAAAAACTGTTTGTTGCAAAAGCTATGGAAAATGGACTTGGCGGATTAAAAGGGCATAGATCAGTAGGTGGATGCAGGGCATCAATTTATAATGCAGCAACCATGGAGAGTATAAATGCTTTGATAAAATTTATGGAAAGCTTTGCAAATAAAAATAAA
>JABIYQ010000133.1 GCA_018702715.1 Desulfobacula sp.
CCCCGCCCATCACACAGGCCGTGGGACTGGGGGCAGCACTGGAATGGCTCGGCAACCATGATCCGCAGGGGATTCGCAATCATCTGAACAGCCTGACGGAACAGATCATGGCAGGTATGGCGCAACTGAACAGCAGACATGACAGCAGGATCCGTATTCTCGGCCCGTCAAGGGGAGAGAGACGGTTGCCTCTGATTTCCTTTTCTATCGGCGGCGCACATCCCCATGACATTTGCCAGATCATGAACGATCGGCATGGCGTGGCGCTCCGAGGCGGTCATCACTGCGCGGAGCCCCTTCATGCAATCTTTGATCTGGATGGGACCACGCGTGCCAGTCTTGGTATGTTCAATCGCCAAGAAGATGTCGATGCCCTGCTGAACGGAATTGAAGATTGTCTTAATATCCTGACTTAGAGGGGTTTATCATTATGAGCAATGACATATATCACGATCCCATAATCGCATGGTCAAAGCGAAAAGAACATATGGGTACCCTTGAAAAAGCGGATTGTCGTGCAACGGAAAACAACCCCTTGTGCGGCGATCGCATAAGTGTCGGAATAAAGCTGCAAGCTTATCGGATAAAAGAGATCACTTTTCATGTGCGGGGATGTATTCTTGCCAAAGCATCCGCAGCCCATCTGGCCTTCCTTGCTGCGGGATTGGACCTTGATACACTCGGACAGTTGAGAGAAACTTTTGCAGAGGCCCTGAAATCAAAGGATGAAGCGTCCCTTTTTCCCGAAAACCACCATATCTTCAACCCGGTCCGTTCCCGCAAAAGCCGCCATTCCTGTGTTCTGCTCCCTTATGATGCGGCGCTGCAGGCGCTTCGCAGTGTGGGCGGAAAGCAAGTCCATCATGATTCGACCCTCAGTGCCGGATTCATAACCTCAAATGCCCCTTTTGATGATGCCCATTGTCCCCTATTACTCTAATGAATCAATAACAGGCCGGCCAGATTGGCCACTGGGATATCCTCTGGGTTGGCATTGCTGCCATAGGGATAGATGAACGAAACCGCTACGCGGTAGCTCTGGAACCGCTCCGCCGAACGGCCTTGCCACTTAGATCTTGTTTTTTCCTTTGATGTTTTTCAAATTTATGGGATACATGCCGCTATACTTGAAATGAAGGATTTGGATACTTTACCCAATAGCATCTTTCATGCCAAATCTGCGGCTTCGATCATCAGGATGAAAAAGAATCTTATTACCGGTAATGTAACTATTCATATAAACCCAATAGTTTTAAAAAACTAGATAATATTTGAACCGTATAACCCCAAACCAAGTGCAACACTAGTAAATGCATTGGATTGAATTATTTTGTGTTTTGGAAATTTTATTTCAAATGCTTTTCTTATAAGAGGTATATAGGATGATCCACCTGTTAGAAAAATAACATCAATATCTTCATATTTCAAATTTGCAAGTTTTATAGATGATTTAATGCAATTATCTATTTTCTCTACTTTATCTCTTATGTAGCCTTCAAACTCTGTTCTTGATATTTTTTCTTCTATTAATATATTATAATCATTAAAACTTATGCAAGACGAATCAGTATCTGATAATTCAAATTTTGCTTTTTCAACGGCTTGAAAAAGCAAATAGCCATAGTTATAGTTTATAAGATTTTCAAGATTCTTAAATAATTGTTTGTCACTCTGTGACGATGATAGAAATTTATACTCCTTAATAGATCTCAATTTGCTTGGAAGCCTTAACTGAGGAATTAAATGCCATCGTCTTAAATTACCAATGATCATGGGTGACAACCCGAACAAATTATTACTCATCATGGACTTGACCTTTACATCTTTTCCATAATACTTGCATATTTTTTCCCACATAATCTCCGAGTCAAAAATATCACCGCCGATATATACGCCATCCGTTGATAAAATATCATCTTTCCGATCAGATTTAATTCTTGATCGATTTTCAACCTTAATAACTGTAAAATCGGACGTGCCAGCGCCAAAATCACCAACTAATATTTTCTTTTCTTGACCAAGGCTAAGGGTATTTTCGTATGAAAAAGCTGCTGCTATTGGTTCTAATTGGAAATAAATATTTTTAAAACCTGCCAGTTTAGCTGCATCAGTTAGTCGTTTTTGAGCAAGGTTATCTTTTTCCACATCTTCCGAGAAAACGACCGGCCTTCCAAGAACAACATCTACGATTTCTCTTTTAAGTTGATTTTCGGCTCTTTCTTTCATTGTTCGTAGTATTAACGAAATCAACTTTTCCAAAGTATAATATTTGCAAAATATCTCCGTATGTTGAAAATTTTGATCTGTGAGGAAAGATTTTATAGACTGCATATATCTTCCTTCAGCTTCATTTTCTATATATTTTTGGACTGCTTCATGCCCAACATAGGATTCTCTTTTTGTTCCTTCTTCATAAAAATATAAAACAGATTTTAAAGACATTTGGATGGGATTATTTTTATCGACGTTGATTAATTGTACTTCTCCATTTATATTTGCAGATATTGCAGAGTTGGATGTTCCAAAATCTAAACCAAAAATAGCTGACATGAATAAATATACCCCCTCATATGTCATTGAAAATTGAACATAGCGCGCTTCGGAGTATGGCAGAAAGGTATAACGTTCGTCAGGTTATAAGTTACCTAACCCGGACAAGCCGGAACCATACAGGTTTGAAAAGTTGACTCACCATTCATTCTTTGGAACCCTTTCTATTACTAGCTTTCCGACAAAGTCATAATGTTGTTCACCCCATGATCTTGTAATTCTTATAAGATTTTACAAGGAGCACATTATGCAAATTCAAGACGATTTCACATCGTACAACCAAGAACTGCTTTCCGGTCGGTACGACTGTATAGACTGGGCCGTGCTGAATGGCTACTTTCCTCTTGGTCAACAAGGCGGCGGCTTTCCCACCTGGTGGCGACAGCTCCATGGTTCTGACGAAAAAATTGAACTAAAATGAATTACAGAGCATGGCCGACCGGTCCCCGCGAACCAAAGGTCGGTTTGTCCGACCCACAAAAAACACAAAAATGATAATTCTCGTTTGTGCAAAACTCAAGGAAATTTATGCTCAGGGTCGCACTTTTAATTGGATCAAACCGGATAGATGTCCAAGATGTGTGAATTGGGGGGACAGTATCCCTATTACCGTTTCTTCTTCACAGAAAATAGTTGACAAAAAAATATATAGACTGTCCCCGGAATACTACACTTTTGATGATGCCCATTGTTACCTCAGCGGGGAAGGGGGACGGCTATGATTTTATACATCTTTTTTCTTGAAGAATCCTTGAATTCAAAGCAGCCAAAAATATGTTTGACAATGGCGATATTGGGGTTATAATTAAGTAATTGCGAAATTACTTAATAGGTTTACGCCATGATCATTGATCCTGCCGAAATATTTAAAGTTCTGAGTGTGGAAACACGAGTGAGAATCATTGAACTTCTTAAAGCCAATGGGGCTTTAGGCGTCAAAGACATCTCGAAGAAACTTGGTATCACCCCCCCAGCGGTTTCACAACATCTTAAAATACTAAAACAAGCAGGGCTAGTACGAAGTGAGAGGCAGGGGTATTGGATTCCATATTCGATAAATGAAGAAGCCATGGAAGACTGTAGAGAAATCTTGAATGAAGTTTGCTCATGTGGTTGCAAAGGCACAGGCAATTTTAAAGAAAAGGAATTGAATAAGGCCAGTTTGGAGGCACTCAAAAAATATGAAATTGAGCTGCAAAAAGAACTCATAAAAGTGCGGGGAAGGGTCAGCGAAATAGAAGCGGAATAGCTAGGCCTTTTTTTTGTCGTTTTGATTAAGTCATTGCGCAAATACCTAACAACAAAGGAGGTGATAAAAATGACTGAGCAAAAAGTTCCAAAAGGTTTTTGTGGTTGCGGATGCACTCCGCTAAAACAGAAAGAAATCAAAAAGACTGTTCCGAGCAAGATGGGAAAGGAGGCACCGAAAAAGTCCAAATAATCACATCGGAGCATATCATTCCTTGGGGGATAGGGAAAATTTAGATATTCCTGTCCCCCTTCTTTTTCAGAGTGAATTCGTTTGCTTTCCACTGCCTCCTAGAATTAAATCCTC
>JABIYQ010000376.1 GCA_018702715.1 Desulfobacula sp.
GGGGGGTGACGTCTTAACATTAATTCAACATTTACAATCTGGTGCTTCCTATTTTCTTCTTCTTTCACGATAGTTAAAAAATCTTGGATGTTATCAATTTCTTTTTTGCTCATGATGCTAATCTCCTTTCAAACCATTCATTACAAGCTTTCCCATAAGAACAGTTTTTACATTTCCAGCTGGTGTCGTTGGGAATAAACACGCCTTTTTGTATTCCATCCCATACCTGGACAGCTTTTCTTATTAATCTGTGCTCATCCAATTCAGATCTGGTGGTCCAATACTGCTCAAATCTCCTGGTCTTTGTTTTAATCAGGGTGTCAAATTTCAAAAGAATTTCTCTGTCACTATATCCCATAGATTTCATCGCCAATTGATATAAGGTTAATTGCTGGTTTTGATCCACATCAGCTATTGAATAAGCTTTTCCACTGGTTTTAAAATCTGTAATAATGATTGTCCCAGCTTCATCTTCTTCAATTAGATCCATGGCGCCAATAAAAGGAATAGGAATACCTGGAATATAAAAACTGAAAGCTTCCTCGATACCCAGGATAGTATAATTGTCGTCAGGCAGTTTATTGTACCAGACGGTTAATAAATCTTTACCTAACATGAGCATGGATTTAAAATCATAATCTTTGGAGTATTGAATATCTATTTTATCTTCAGCTCTGATCTTCCAAGTCTTTTCAAAAATCTCGTGCACATCTTTTAACAGCAGTTTTTCCCCTATTAATCTTTCCTGATAAAATTGTTCCAGGGTAATATGAATGGCTGATCCGAATTCCATTGCATCACTCTTTTGCTCCATTGGGATTTTATCGATTTTAGAAAATTTATACATCAATGAGCATTCCACATATGTGCCAATGGATGATGCTGATAGGTGCTCTGTTTTCCTTAATTCACTTAAAGTCATTATAAGTGCCCTCCATTTTTACATAAATTTTAATTCAAATATTATCCTTAAACTATCCCAGAATAATTGCTCGCGATAATCATCTGCCAGTTTTGATGCAAGGTATTTCATGTCATCGTCATCCAGGATTTGTACGATTGTTTTTACTTCTGAATTATTGGAAAAAGCGTGAATAATATCATCCTTGCTAACATAGGTTACTGAAAAACAATCAAGGTCTATGAGATTGTTGCTCAAAGCTTTCAATGCAAAATTAATATCCTGAATTTCTTTGATATTATATTTACTTTTAAACAATTTTTTATAACCCTGCAGTGCATCAATTATGAGATTTTGATTTAATTCACTTAAAGTCATTTTTTAAGTTCCTTCCATAAAAAAAGGGATAAGACGCACCAATACAAAAGTGAATCCTATCCCTTTACAAATTATTTAAAGATTATTGTTTAAGCGGCCTGCTGCTGTAAACTGCGAATTAAATCTGAAGCTTCTGCAGAAGATAATTTGTCAAGCGTGGTACCATAGTCTTCCATTACAAGGTTATCCAGAGACTCAACTGATATTCCCCTTCTGCGAGAAAGATTAAAAATTGCACGCTTTTGCGCCTCTGAAAAAGATGGAGTATCCTGGTTAGCTTTTGAATCCTTTGGATCTTTTGAATTTACCTTTTTAGGTGCCTTATCTGGTTTTGGTGCTTTTTCAGGTTCAGATTCCTTTTTCTCAGTTACCTTTTTAGCAGCAGATGCAGGTTTTGCTTTAGGTGTCGCTGGTTTTCTGGTGGTCTTTTTAGCAGCTCCATTACCCATCACATCATCCATGGATTCCAATTCTTCAAGACACGCAATACCTATGTCGCACATGTCTCTCAGACATCTTCCCTTGCTACGGGTGCTGGCCATCCTTATAAGATGTTTTGCAATCATGGGCGTACAGTTATTCGGATTAGCATCTCCGATATCTGAAAAGACTTCTCCATTTTTACCTTCCGCTGTTGCTCTGCATATTGCTTCGTTACCATTTTCTTTGGTTGGAAACTGCAATAATTCAACTTCAAGTTTAAGCAACCCTTTTTGAGTAGCAAGATCCAATACCCCAGCATATAAAACAAAATCTTTACCCTTGATATTTTTAAGGAACCCATCTTTGAGTTTAGGTGTATTCTTTTCAAGGAATTTTGTTGATTCAATTTCATTTTCCGGAACTGAATTTTCAACAGCCAGGATATGTTTGCACTTGAATGCTGGATCTTTTTTATGATTCTTGGCATAATCTCCACAGGTACAGGACTTTTCATCTTCAGTCAGTATAACATTATAAAGAATTTTACC
>JABIYQ010000377.1 GCA_018702715.1 Desulfobacula sp.
AGGTAGGATTCGAACCCACGAAGCTTTAACACTTAACGGTTTTCAAGACCGCCGCCTTCAGCCACTCGGCCACTCCTCCGAAATGAACCCAAGTTTTATATCATCTTGTCAAAAACAGGTCAATACTTAACTTGCTACAAAAGATAGAATCGTTGTAAAATTTATCTTATCATTGACAGGAAGAACAGTTGAGCTATATTAAGAAGTTTTAGGTTAACCCAAATTTTACAGGAGATAATGGATGAGGCAGAAAATAAGATTTGAAAAAAATGTGAAAACCGGCAAAGTAATAATTCTGGAATCCAGTGAAGTGGATCCCAGTGTTGTTTTGCTGCTCCATGAAGAAGAATACAGTCTTGAAGCAATGATTAAGGCTTCTGCTGAGGGCGTCCTACCTTTTTCCACTTTGATGAGAAAAAGGAGTTTTTTCCCCACTTCAGACCTTTGTAATAAACTTTTTGAGAATACGATAGAGTTTTTTAAAAATGATGCTGACACAAAAATCATCATTGATTATAATGATATAGAAGCTTTCCCAAAAGAGGAAAAATTTCAGCTGGAAGATGAAGATGTTGAGATTGATAAGATATTAGAGGAAGATGGGGAAACCAGCCAGAACGAGATAAAAGAAATAGACTCTGAAGATGACACACCTAAATTCACTCCTGAAGACACTTCTGAACACGAAAATTAGAGCTGATAATGAAAAATAAGATTAGAAAAATTGTACTCAATGCTGTTAAAACGGGATTTGAAAATGGATTGCTGCCAACAGACCAGATCCCTGAAATGGAAATAGAAGAACCAAGAAATTCATCTCATGGGGATTTTTCCACAAATTTTGCAATGGTTTCAGCTGCAATTCAGAAAATGCCACCCAGAAAAATTGCCCAAAGCCTGGTATCGTCAATTGAGGCTTTGCGTGAAACCTCGGATGAAACAGTAAATTTGATTGAAAAAGTAGAGATAGCAGGCCCTGGGTTTATTAATTTTTTTCTTTCCTACAAAGCTTGGCATCCAGTGGTTGATCGGATTATTGAACAGGATGAAAAATATGGTGCCTCAGATATGGGGCAAAATGAAAAAGTGCAAGTGGAATTTGTTAGCGCAAACCCCACAGGTCCATTGCATGTGGGGCATGGAAGGGGTGCTGCCGTTGGAGATTCTGTCGGGAATATTCTTAGTTTTGCCGGGTTTGATGTCCAAAAAGAATACTACATTAATGATTCAGGGCGCCAGATAAGAACCCTGGGAACATCAGTCTGGCTGAGGCTGTTACAAAAAGCAGGCAAAGAAATCGAGTTTCCGGATGACTGTTATAAGGGCGATTATATTAAAGATCTTGCCTGTGAGATTCTTGAAAAACAAGGGTGCCGGTTTATTCAAGGAGATGAGAAAGAAGCCATTGCTTTATGTGCAAAATTTGCAGCAAAGAAAATTCTTAAAGGCATAAAAGAAGACCTGTCAAGTTTTGGTGTCGTGTTTGATCAATGGTTTAGTGAGCAAAGCCTGTATGATTCGGGACGCGTTCAAAAAGTCATTGATGAATTTACTTTAAAAGATTTAATTTATAAAGAAGAGGGAGCACTCTGGTTTAGAACACAGGATTTTGGCGATGAAAAAAACAGGGTGGTCGTTAGAAATAATGGGCTGACCACTTATTTTGCGTCTGATATTGCCTATCATATGGAAAAGTATGAGCGGGGGTTTGATAGGGTTATTGATGTGTGGGGAGCAGATCACCACGGTTATATAAAAAGAATAGATGCCTCTGTTGTTGCACAGGGGAAAAAAAGCAGCCAGTTTGAGGTGATATTGGTTCAACTGGTGAATCTGCTTCGAGGGGGCAAACCATTTCAGATGTCCACAAGGGCTGGTGAATTTGTTACATTAAAAGATATTGTTGATGAAGTGGGCAAGGATGCTGCAAGATTTATGTTTTTAAGCCGCAGTTATGATTCCGGGCTTGATTTTGATCTGGAACTTGCCAAACAGAAAAATTCAAATAACCCTGTATATTATGTCCAATATGTCCATGCCAGGATCACTGGGATTCTGTTAAAGGCAAAACAGGAAAATATTATCCAGAATATTGATTTTAATAAGGGTATAAACCTGGGATTATTGACTACTGCCGAAGATATTAATCTCCTAAAAATACTGGATACATTTAAAGCCAATGTGGAAAAAAGCGCTGAAACATTGCATCCCCATGTGATTTTTACGTATCTGATGACTCTTGCATCTGCATTCCATGGTTATTATAACAAGCACAAGGTAATTACAGATAGCACAGAACAGACCCTGGCCCGGTTAAGCCTTGTTTTGGGCGTTAAAAAAGTCATTAGAAACGGGTTGGCACTTCTTGGGGTTAATGCACCTGAAAGAATGTAAAAATGATATCCTTTAAAGGGATTTTAAAATATTTAATTTACATATTTATTGCCGGCTGGATGTTTTTCTTGGGCATCATGGTGGGTCGTGGTACTTCTCCTGTTACTTTTGATACCCAAGGATTTCAAAAAAGGCTTGAAACAATAGCCAATGAATTTGGAGAAAAAAAAGATATTCCCCAAAAAATGGATTTAAAATTTTATGATGCCCTGGATAGACCTGTGCAGGAAGAAAGCGTCCTTTCTAAAAATAAACCATTGGAAATTATGCCAAAAAAAGCAATGCCTGTAAAAGAAATATCTGTCAAAGAAAAACTTGAAAAGGAAATACTTCTTACACCGGATATCCTTCCATTAAAGAAAAGCAGAAAAAGATTAACATTTAAAAAGATAACCCAAAAGGCAAAGACAGATATTGGAGCAAATGGTACCCCAAAAATAAAACAGGGTAAATATACGATTCAGATTGCAGCCTATAAAGAGTTTAAAGATGCCATTACTCAAATGGCGCTGCTTGAAGAAAAAGGATTCTCTTCTTACCGCATAAAAGGTGGAAAAGATGGAGCTACATGGTACAGGGTGAGAATCGGCTCCTTTTCAAGCTGGGATGAGGCCCAAAAAATTATAGAAAAATTAAATATAGCCGGAATCAAGGCCCAAATCGTAGAAAAGGGGTCGTAGAAAAGGGATCGTAAAAAAGGAATTATAAAAAAGGATAAAAATGAAAATATCGACTGATGAAGTTACAAAGATTGCCCACCTGGCACGATTAGAGGTTGAACCCTCGCAAAAAGAGAAAATGGCCGAACAGCTGAGCCATATCCTTGGATATATTGACAAACTAAAGGATGTAGATGTTGAGGGGGTCAAGCTTTCTTCAGGAGCTGCTTTTATGAATAATGTGTTAAGAGAGGATGAAGTGAAAGAATCTCCAGGCCCTTTAGTAACCTTGGCCAATGCACCACAAAGGGATGAGGATTTTTATATTGTTCCCAGGGTTGTTAAATAGTGCCTGACCGGAAACCCGTGTTTTCGTTCAAACACTAAATAATTTTTTCAGGCGTGAGAAAATAAGGAAAAGATAGAATGGAATACCATGAACTGACCATTGAAAGTGCAGGAAAACTGCTTGCCAGCCATCAAATTTCTTCTTTTGATTTGACATCTGCTCTAATTGACCGGATTGAAAAATATGACGATGAAATCCGTTCATTTATAATCGTTGATAAAACCATGGCGCTTGAACAGGCTAAAAAAGCGGACCAGGATATTGCAGATAATAAAATTTTACCATTGACAGGTGTGCCCATAGCCTTAAAGGATCTTTTGTGTACCAAAGGGATAAAAACAACCTGCGGATCACAGATCCTTAATGATTTTATCCCACAATACGATGGTACAATTGTTAATAAATTAAAGAAAAACGGTGCTGTTATAATAGGTAAAACCAATCTGGACGAGTTTGGCATGGGGTCTTCAACGGAAAATTCTTCTTATCAAATCACGACAAATCCCTGGAACAAAGACCATGTGCCCGGTGGTTCCAGCGGGGGATCGGCTGCAGCTGTGTCAGCAAGGTTTTGCTGCGCCGCCCTTGGGACCGATACAGGCGGTTCCATCCGCCAGCCATCTTCCCATTGCGGGGTAGTCGGTCTTAAACCCACCTATGGCAGGGTATCTCGGTTTGGATTAGTTTCTTACGCCTCTTCCCTTGATCAGATCGGTCCCATTACTAAAAATGTTAAAGATGCGGCAATATTGATGAATATCATTTCAGGACACGATGCAATGGATTCCACCAGTGCAAAGGTTGATGTACCTGATTTTACAAGGGCATTTGACAAGTTTGAAAAAGGTTCCTTAAAGGGAATGACAGTAGGAATCCCAAAAGAATACCTATGTGTTGATGGTATTGATCCTGAAGTTGAAAAAGTATTTAATGAGGCTAAAAGGATTTTTGAAGATCTGGGGGTTAAAATTAAAGAGATTTCTCTGCCCCATACAGATTATGTTGTTGCAGCCTATTATATTATTGCACCCAGTGAAGCCAGTTCCAATCTTGCCAGATTTGATGGCGTTAAATATGGTTTTAGAGAAAAAGTGTCGGATGACCTTATTGATATGTATAAAAAAACCAAGTCAAAAGGCTTTGGTCCGGAAGTTAAGAGAAGAATTATGATCGGAACCTATGCACTTTCAGCCGGTTACTATGATGCATATTATGGCAGGGCATCAAAGGTTAGAACCCTGATCATGGAGGATTTTTCCAAGGCCTTTGGTACTTGTGATTTTATCCTGTCTCCTGTAGCGCCGGCCCCTGCATTTAAGATCGGTGAAAATATGGATGATCCCCTGACCATGTATCTGACAGATATTTTTACACTTTCTGCCAACATGGCAGGCATCCCCGGTATATCGGTTCCAGCAGGGTTTTCTTCCAAAGGGCTTCCTATTGGTATCCAGATGATGGGAAGGCGCTTTGATGAATTGTCACTTTTAAGGGCCGGATATGGATTTGAAGAGACAATTGGATTGGACAAAAAGTTTCCGGATTTTTAATGTAAGGAGATAAAGTATGTCAACACTGCAGCCCAAAGGGGAGCAATTAAAAAAAGCAATTAAATGGATATCAGAAAAGAGAAAAGAAAAACCTGATATGGCGCTTGCAAAGTTGGTGGATGAAGCCAGCTTTCAATTTGATTTAAGCCCAAAAGATTCCCAGTTCTTGTCAAGGTTTGTAAAGAATGACGATCATTAGAATCCTGCCTGAAATCCTTTCCAATAAGATTGCAGCAGGCGAGGTGGTGCAAAGGCCTTCCTTTGTTGTTAAAGAGCTTGTTGAAAACAGCCTTGATGCAGGCGCAACAAGTATAAACATAGAAATTGAAAAAGGAGGAAAATCTTTAATCCGGATTTCAGATAACGGCTGCGGGCTTTGCCGGGATGACGCACTTTTATCCATTGAAAGATATGCCACAAGTAAAATATTCACCGCAGAAGACCTTTTTAGTATCTCAACCATGGGGTTTAGGGGTGAAGCACTTCCTTCCATTGCATCAATATCCAAATTCACCTTTGTAACAAAAAATAAAGAATCTGATGTTGGAACAAAGATTGATATTGCCGGCGGAAAACTACTCAATGTTTCTGATATCGGAGCACCCGTGGGAACCATGGTGGAGGTGAAAAATCTTTTTTTTAACACACCGGCCCGAAAGAAATTTTTAAAATCCGATAACACAGAGAG
>JABIYQ010000164.1 GCA_018702715.1 Desulfobacula sp.
CATTCTGATAGCATCCACAGGATTAAACCCCAGGTTAATTGCTTTTTGAACCACATGTTCCAGTGTTCCTTTTTTGATCAGAAATTCCGGAGAAACACTGTCTGTCACCAAAACCATCCGTCTCAGATCCACCCCCTGATCCTTTATCTTAGAAATGGCTTCAAGATCTTTTCGAACACCACCTTCCCTTGCCATGACATACAGCCCCATCCTCAACCTTTCCAGGGCCTGGTCCATGGTAATTGGTTCATGACACGAGGACACTCCAGATCCTACATATGCGGCAAGTTTTCCCTTTGATGCCCCGGCAGAGTGCCCTTCCACGACCTTCCCCAAAAAAAGCGCCTGGTTCATCAACGGCAGGATATTTTCCGGTTCCTGGAACATTGACTGCCAGTATACCTCACCCATTCCCAGGACATCATCCCTTTGCAACAGTTTTTCCAGTTCATCTTCGGAAATGCCATTGGTTTTTTTACTGGGGGAAATCATAGCCGGTGCTGTGTTGAAAACCTTGACCGGCTGGTCCTGGTAAGATTCAATAAAATCAATTACACCATTAAATCCACCAACAAAATAGGCTTCAAGGGTTTCGGTCACAAGACAGGTGGTGCCGCCGGCAATGGCATAGGTTAAAAATTCTTTGGCATTAAAATAATTGGCAAGATGGGTATGCCCGTCTATTAATCCTGGAATTACAGTCATTCCCTTTGCATCAATTATCTGGGTTGCAGTTCCAGCCCTTTTTTTATCATCCTGGCTGATACAGGCAATCCATTTATCCTTGATATATATGGAATGGTCATCAATGATCTCACCGGTATAGACATTGAAAATCCTGCAATTTGAAACAATGAGATCCGCTGTTTGAATCCCGATAGCAACATCCATTAATCCTTTTTGATTTTTATTGCAAAATAATTTTCTTTTCATATAACTCATCCATATTCTTTAATTTTAAATTTAATTCATCTTAACCGCTTTTGTCTCTAAGGAGCGGCTTTAGCGATGCGGTTAATGCAAGTGCAATGACGCACAGGACTGTAAGGATCAAAAAAACGGTTTTATAGCTGCGGGTCAAATCAAATATATATCCGGCCATAAAAGGACCAATAGCTCCGCCAATGGTGCTGGAAAAAATGATAATACCGTAAAGAAGACCATGATTCCTTGTCCCGAACTGTTTGGCAATCAACGGTGAAACTAAAGAAAAAAATCCACCATGGGCAAACCCGTAAATTATGGCGAACAAATAGAACATCCATAAGGTTTTGGCTATCATAAGCCAGCTAAGCGCAGTTAATAGAAACAATAGGCAGATGAGCAACGCTGATTTTTCTCCTATTTTATCCCCGGCCCCGCCCATCAAAAATCTGCCTGATATACTCACCCCGCCGACGGTGGCAAGAACCCCGGCAGCAACTGCTGCTGGAATACCAAGATCGATGGCATGCTGAACAATGTGTATCAAGATTGTGTAAACACACAAGAGGATAATAAAATATATGGCACAAATTGTCCATAATTGTCTGGTGCGGATGGCTTCGGAAAAGGTCAATCCTTCTTCTGCTTTATTTAAATCCCCTGATTCAGGGTTGGTCTTATTGTCAATGTATTGTGCTTTCCGGACCGGATCACGTACCAGGAACTGGGCAAAAAATATGACAGATATCATTATAATAAAGGCTAACACTGTAAATGAGCTGCGCCATCCATAATCTTTTAAAAGCCAGGTGATGAAAAAGGGCATGACCAACATTCCAACCCCGGTACCGACTTTGATGATACCACTCATCAGCCCCCGGTGTTTTTTAAACCATCGGGCCACTGTAGAAAGGGGGATAACATCTATACCGCCCAGTCCGATACCAACGACCAGTCCATAGAACAGGTATAGCTGCCAGGGCAAATTGATTTTTGCCATCAAAAAGTACCCCAGCCCAAGGAAGATGCCACAGATACTCATGATAAGCCTTGGCCCGAGCCTGTCATTCAGGTTCCCCATGAGTATGCTGGATAAACCATGTACCAGGAAGCAAATTGAGGCAGCACCTGAGATGGTTGCTCTTGACCAGTTGAATTCACTGATTAATGGAGCAAAAAACACACCAAAACTATTGCTGATCCCCCAGACAATGGCCTGGATAAAAAAAGAAGCCAGTATGATCGTGTAACCATAAAAAAGAGTTTGTCTTTTAATCTCTATCATTCCTGACGCCTTGTTTGTATTCATAATATCTTTTCAAATACCCTGTTCCATTCTTGATTTTTAAGACCACCCCATATAGAGTATTACAAGTTTTAACCTTGTAAATATAAAGTTTTGCATTATTTTTTTGAAAATATTGTTGGTATGAATACCTTAAACCAAGGAGCAACACAATGACAATGATCATTGCAACAGCAATTTTTCTTATTGCAGTTATCGGGTTTGCCATTTACATGAAAAAGAATAAAGCCAGGGACACTGCAACCAAACAAAGTGCTTCAACCTCTTTCACCCCCAAAGAAGAGATATCTCCTGATCAGGAGTACAAAATCATCCTGGATTCTTTATTAAAATTAAATATTCTGATGAGAAAAGACATTGATTTTCCAACGGAAATGACCGGAGAAATTGAAGCCATTATTGATGATTTGATGGTGATCACACCTTCCATGATGGAAAGATATCCCGGTGAGACCCTGACCTATGAAATCAAAAAAATTGGTAGGGATCATCTTTACAAGACGGTTAAGGAATACCTTGATTTGTCTTCAGACAGCCGAAGAAATCAATTGGATATTTTTAAAAAAACCATAGGAAATCTCCATGAAGTCTCCAATCGATCCAGGGATATTGTTGAGAAAAATGAGACTGCAGAATTTAAGACCATGGCAAATTTTCTTGCCGGCAAATTTTCATAAAAAAAACAAACTTAAAAAAAATGTCTTTTAGGAGGATAACATGAACGATATGATGCAAGACCTTAAAAATGTAGGTCAACAGGCAACAGCCCCGGTCCTTGCTGAAGTGACACAGGTTTCGGGTCAGGGTGCCTTAACCCCGGTCCAGGCCCCTTCAAATCTTGAACCTGTACAGCCCAAACATATGGCGGTTGACGATATCCAGGCCTTTGAAACAAAGGCCAATGAGTTCCTTGAAAATATCAAAGAAGATCCCTCTGACTGGCAGCTTGGTAATTTTGTTTTTGGTCTGGGCCAGGAGATCATGGAAGAGACCCAGACCCAGGTGAGCCTATATGATCGTAAAATGGGCAATGTGCTTAAAAATGTTGCCGCAGATGACTCTTCTCCTGTGGGGAAAAATATTCTGGCCATTAAAACGGAACTGGACAAGGTGAACCCCACTATGGTGGCAAAAGCTGAGATGCCTTTTCAAAAAAAAATGTTGGGTTTCTTTACAAAAACTGTTAACCGACTGCCCAAAGGAGATGAGATACTAAGGATTATCGCAGAGCGAAGGGAAACGGTTAATTCTACAATTGACGGCATCCGCGATCATTTGAGGAATGAATCCGACCAGGTTGCCTTTGATGCATCAGAACTGTCTACTATTTGCGACACCTTAAAAGAGATCCAGCCAAGGCTTCAGGAACAAATTTTTCTAGGACAGATCATCTGGCAGAAGTTGATGGATCACTTGGGAACCATTGACGACCCGAAAAATAAGGAAGCCCTGACAACGCTTACAAGTGACCTTGCCATGGCTGTGGTTGATCTCCAAACCATTGACAACTCAAATCTTCAGACACGGTTTGGTGGAGAAATGATGGTAAGAAATTCCCATCTGGTAAGACGACTGGTCCAGAGAACAGACATGATCCTTTCAACGGCTGTTAAAAATGCCCTGGCCGTGAGAGTCGCTGCTGAGCAGCAGATGGAAACTCTTCAACACCTGGATATGGTTCAGCAAGCTGCTGCCGAGACCATGAAAGACACAGCCAAAGTCATTGGCAATGCTGCAATCAAAGGAGCAAAAATGAGCCAGAGTATGACTGTAAATATTGAAGCCCTTGAAGAAGCGTGTCAAACCTATGAACAGGCATTTGAAACTTATGCCCTGATTTCACAGGAAACCATCAGTATAGCTTCTCAGAGCTCCAATGCCCTTGGGAAAATGAATGATCGATTCAGGGCAAGAACCGATGCATTAACAGCAAGACGCGCGGATATATAAGCCAGAATACATAAATCTGCCCGTTTTAAATTTGGAGGAATCCCATGCTTGATATTGCAACACAAAAATCTTTTCAGGAAAGATTAACCGCCATAAGGACCCTAAAAAAAGAACAGGTTGTTCCCGGGCAGGGAAAGGCATTGCTGAGCATAAAAGATGTCGGCAACCATTCATTCTTTGAATATCTTGGCAATACCTATTTTGTTAAAAGTTTAAATCAGTATGAAGAAACATCTGATGACTTTAAGAGCAAAAAAGGGTATTTTATTTATGAGTTGGCCTGTCTGTGCCTTGATACCGGACAAACGATTCATTTTGAATGGGAATTTGATGATGAACTTGAGGTTTCCATGACCCTTGAACGATTTTCATTCAGGAGTTTAAAAGACGATGCAGGAGAGTCCATAGATGAAGATGATCTCGACCAGATTGCAGATGACAAGGATGTGATCGTAATCAATGGCGAAAAATTCTGGTATGAAGATGATTGGGCATCTGTCTATTACCGGGGGAGCAAAGAAGAAAAAGTCTATATGTATGAATTTGAAAATGAAAGCCATACTAAATCTCTCACCATTGAGGAATGGTCAGGATCGGGAAAAGACGAATACCAGATTTATACTTCAAGCCCTGTTAACCCTGATAGTATCAACATCATCAGCAAAGGAGAACTTTAAGGATGGTTCATAAAAGAAAACATTTCCTTATGAACTTCATTGCAGGATTGACCATTGCTGGTCTGATTGTTGCCTTGACCGGGTGTGGGGCAGGCATTCCCAAAGAACTTAAAAATGAAGCCAAAGCCCTTCCCAATGCCATTAAAGCAGAGCAATCCCAGGTGGATAAACATAAGGATAAGTATATAAGCCTTACGAAAGCATCTGAATTTAGGGCTGTAGAAGCATATGCCTTAAAAGAAAACTGGACTCAGAAATTTCAGCTCGCCCATAATGAGCTTAAACGAGCAAAAGAACTTTATGACAAAGACTTGAAACCCTTGGTCAGCAAAAACAAACCCGAACTTGTCCAGGAAGTAAAACAGCAGATTACCCGGATAAAAAAAATCCTTCAGGATGCCGAAGCGTTAGCCCGAACACCGGTTTCACGCTTTTCAAAAATCAGGGAAGCCATTGATAATGCCACAAGTTTTCACTTCCGGTCAAAAAATGACGCCGAACATATCATTCGGATTGTAAATGAAATAAAAACCGGATTCATGGCAAAAGCAAATATTGATTTTCCTGATTCAAGTGGAAAAATAAAAGACCGGTTTGCGCCGCTATCAAAACTTGAAAGGCAAACCAGGGATCATTTGAGTATTGTGGCTGCTCAATTTGCCAGGCATTCAGCAGGATCAACTGCTGACTACGCCGCTTTTACTGACAGTACGCAGGCAATTTTTTCAGGTCTTGTACAGACAAAAACCATTGAAGCAAAGATAAAGGGAGAAATAGCCCAGTTATATGCCAGCTATACAAAGATTCTTAAAGATATGAAAGAAGAATATTTTGTGGTTATAAAAAGGGAATCCTGGAATGAGAATTCGGATTATTATGATCCAAAATTTGCAACCTTTCAACGTCAGGTCAGTCTTGAATTATATGGGGTATTAACGGCGGAGAACCTGGATACAATTGCAGAAATTACAGCAGGCTTCACCGGCTCAAGGTTTTCAAGCAAGATTGGCGACCTGTGGAAAAAATTGTCCATTGACCCTGCCGAACAATGGCCGGGAAGAGGTCACAATGCAGCTTCCTTCTCGGTTGAAGATTCAAAAGAAACTTATTTCCATAAATATATGCTGGAAGAAAATGGTGAAACCAGAGAAACGGATTGGGAACAGGTGGATGCAAGCTTTTATGATGCCAACCTTGCATTCCTTGGCATGGCCATTCTAGTCAAACCCTATGGCGTGTTTGAACAGGACCGCCTGACCCAGGCGGCACCGCCGGGAATGGCCTATGTGGGCAATTCAAAATATGGGGAATGGAAAAAAGATAATACAGGGAATCAATTCTGGTCCTGGTATGGAAAATATGCCATGTTTTCCATGCTCTTTAATATGCGGCCGTCCTATTATTCGCGCAATTCCTGGAATAACTGGAACAGTGGTTACAGGGGTAGCCGGCCTTA
>JABIYQ010000522.1 GCA_018702715.1 Desulfobacula sp.
CTGCAAAGATATTCAAACATATCTGAAAAAGGTTAAAGAGGATATTATTGATAATATTGCAATGTTCCTTGGGGTTAAAAACCATGAGGATGATGAAGGCAAAAAGTTTTTGGAAATGACAGGTTCTCTTATGAAAAGATATCAGGTTAATGTCCTGGTGGATCGAAGACGGGACAAAGGTGCACCCGTTGTATTTGAGCCAAATCCAAGCTTTCAGAATCTTTTTGGTAAAATTGAAAAAAAACCGGTTATGGGAGCATTTGCAACTGATTTTACCATGGTTCAGGCCGGTTCTCTGTTAAAAGCCAATAAAGGCTATCTTATCCTGAATATTGAACCGCTTTTAATGAATCCTTCAGTGTGGGAATCTTTAAAAAGAACGCTTAAGGACTCTTTGCTTCGTATTGAAGATATGCCTGACCAGGCAGATTACGGCATGCCTTCATTAAAGCCTGCTCCCATACCATTAAAGGTTAAAGTAATCCTTGTGGGAGGGTATGAACCCTTTCGAATTTTGCAGAGCACTGATTTAAGATTTAACAAGATATTTAAGGTCAGAGCGGATTTTGATTATGAGACCGGACAAACCAATGAGAATATTTACAATTATGCCAGGTTTATTGCCCATGTCTGCAAAGAAGAAAATCTCTTAAGTTTTTCCCCGGATGGTGTGTGGGCTGTTATTGAATATGGAAGCAGGATGGTTGCCGACAGGCAAAAACTCTCCCTTAGATTTGGTCAGATATTAGGTGTTTTAAAAGAAGCTGATTATTGGGCAAAAAAAGATAATGCTCCTGTGGTTTCTAAAGAATATGTGATCCAGGCACAAAGCCAGCACAGGTTTCGTCATAACCTTTACGAAGAAAAAATTTTAGAGCAGTTTGATGATCTTTCTGTTCTTCTTGACGTAAAAGGTCAGGTTACAGGCCAGGTGAATGCTCTTGCCGTTTATGATATGGGTGAAATCTCTTTTGGAAGACCAACAAGGATAACAGCAGAATCCTATATGGGTACTCCAGGGATCGTTAATGTTGAACATGAATCTGATCTTTCGGGTCAGACCCATGATAAAGGGGTGATGATTATAGCCGGTTTTCTTGGCAGAATGTTTGCACAAAATTATCCCCTAAGTGTTAGTATCAGTATTACTTTTGAGCAAAGCTATGATGGGATTGACGGTGACAGCGCTTCTTCTACAGAGTTGTATGCAGTGCTTTCAAGTCTTTCTGACATCCCCATTCGTCAGGAAATAGCTGTAACTGGCTCTGTAAATCAAAAGGGTGAAATCCAGGCTATTGGCGGTGTAAATGAAAAAATTGAAGGTTTTTATGATATATGTGTCAAAAAAGGGCTCACCAAAACCCAGGGGGTCATGATTCCCTCTTCAAATGTGAAAAATCTTGTTTTAAGACGTGATGTGCTCAAGGCCATAGAGAAAAAACAATTCCATATTTATAAGGTTGGCACAATTGAAGAGGGGATCCAAGTTCTTACAGGGGTCAGTGCAGGGCAACCCGATTCAAACTTTTCTTATCCTGAAAATACTGTTTTTGGTAAGACTCAGGAAAAACTGAAAAAATACCATAAGTTATCCATGCAATATGGGAAATAAATGGCTTGTTAATTGTTTTGCATTTTGTTAATGGAAAAGCACTTTTGTTGACATGACAATTATAGAGTAAATAGTCCTTGACCGGAGGAGTTGTTTTATGGGCCAAAAAAAACCATTGATCCTGGCTGTGGATGATAATCCTCAGAATCTTCAATTCCTGGGCAAACTGCTTTCGGATAACGGGTATGAAGTGGGTATGGCCCAAAATGGGCAGCAGGCTTTGAATTTTGTAAAAAAAAATAACCCTGATCTTATTTTGCTGGATATCATGATGCCGGATATGGATGGGTATGAAGTGTGCGAACGAATAAAAAAAGATTTTTTTTCTCAACAAATCCCAATTATTTTTCTTACAGCAATGACGGGGTCACAAGATATTATAAAAGGGTTTGACAAAGGGGGTGTGGATTATGTCACCAAACCTTTTAACTCCGCTGAATTGCTGGCAAGAATAAAAACCCATATTGAAATCAGAATACTAAGGGGACTTCTTCCCATGTGTTCCAAGTGTAAGAAAATAAGAGATGATGAAGGGTTTTGGAAACAGGTGGATTCATACATTGAGGAACATTCCCAGGTTATATTCGCCCAGGGCATCTGTCCTGATTGTCTAACAAATCTTTACGGGGATAAAGACTGGTTTAGAAAATAAAAAATAAGGCAACCCTATATTGCTTTTTTAAAGAGATTGCTTTTTTAAAGGATTGCCTTATCTTAACGACATAGTGTGTACCGGGAATTTACAGTTTCAGGTTCAATACTAAATATAAAAATTAATAAAACCATTGGGAGTATATATGAGCAAAGTAATAGCAATGTCCGGCAAGGGTGGAGTAGGGAAAACAACGGTTTCAGCACTTGTAATGAGATATTTTACAAAACGCAAAAATGACCCGCTTCTTGCCATAGATGCAGATCCGAATAGTAATCTGGGGGAAACCCTGGGGCTTAATATTGAAAAAACAGTAGGTGATATCCGTGAAAATTTTATGAAAGATCCCCAGGGTGTTCCCTCTGGTATGGATAAAATGCTGTATCTTGAAATGCTCATGAACCAGGTATTAATAGAGGAGAAAGCCTTTGATCTTCTGGTCATGGGCCGTCAGGAAGGTCAGGGATGTTATTGCATGGTCAATAATATTCTTAATCGGTTTGCCGAAGAACTGGAAAGCAATTATAAGTATCTTCTCGTGGATAATGAAGCCGGGATGGAGCATTTAAGCCGCCGAACAAGTGGGAAAGTGGATATTCTTCTCATGGTCACAGACTATGCCCTAAGGGGTTTGAGGGCTGTTGGAAGAATTAATGAAATGCTGGGTGAACTCAAGCTGGATGTAAAGCATAAGGGTTTGATTGTTAATAGGGCACCAAAAAACTTAAGCAAAGCCTTTTTAGATGAGGTAGAAAGTATTGGAGTCCCAATATTGTGCACAATACCGGATGACAATAATCTTCTTGAGTTTGACATGGAAAGAAAATCTCTTATTGAACTGGAAGATGATTCTCCGGCAGTTGTAGCCATAGATCAGATGATGGAAAAGGTCAAAGGAATATTGGGTTAAGTATGGGGTATGTATTTGATTTTAAAGATGCAGGATTATATGATGCCGGGTTTGACCAGGCAAAAAACAGGTATTGTCTGGATCTTGAAATTAAATTATTGATGGATTTTTTGTCCCTGCATAAAGGACAGAGAATCCTTGATATAGGCTGCGGAACCGGAATCAGCCTTGAACCCCTGTTGGACAAAGGGTTAAATCTGACAGGGTTGGACCCGTCCCAGTATATGCTGGACATTGCATCAAAAAGGTTTGACACAAAGGTTGATCTTCACCGGGGTGTGGCTGAGGATCTTCCCTTTGATGACAATTCCTTTGATTCTGCATTTTTTTTTACAAGCCTTGAGTTTTCCGACCGTCCTGCCAAAGCAATTGAAGAAGCATGCAGGGTTGCAAAAGATTCAGTTGTTCTATGTGTTTTAAATCGACATGCGCCATTAAATCTGGTTCGTCGGTTTAAAAGTTTTTTTGTGCCCAATATTTATACCCATGCCCATTTTTTCAGTATCTGGGAACTTAAACAGATTTTGTATGCCATTCTGGGACATGTTCCTGTGAAATGGAAGACAACTCTGCAATTTCCCTTTGCCTGCGGAAAGATAGCCGGATTTGTGGAAAACTTTCAAATTGTTCAAAAATCATTTTTTGGGACTCTCATCGTCATGAGGATCAAACCTGTACCCAAATTTAGAACCAAACCATTATTGTTGGAGCTTAGAAAGCAAAAAGGTTATAATCCTGCATCTGGATTGGCCACACGAATGAGGCAGTAAAAATGGAAACCCTGATATATAAGAAATTAAAAAAAAAGACAGTAAAATGTCAAATCTGTAATCATTTCTGCGTTATTAAAGAAGGGGAAAAAGGAATCTGCTCGGTTCGTGAAAATCAAGGGGGCAAGCTTTATTCCCTTGTATATTCAAAATTGATTGCAACCAGCGTAGACCCCATAGAAAAAAAGCCTTTGTTCCATTTAAAGCCGGGATCATTTTCTTATTCCATTGCCACTGTAGGGTGTAATTTTAAATGCGCTTTTTGTCAAAATTCCAATATTGCCCAGATGCCACAAGATCACAGCGGGATGATCCAGGGAAAAAATTTATCTCCGGAATCTATAGTCAAAAAAGCAATAAAAACGGGTTGCAAAAGCATTTCATATACATATACAGAACCCACAATTTTTTTTGAACTGGCCCTTGAAACAGCCAGACTTGCTAAAAAGGAAGGACTTTTAAATATTTTTGTCACAAACGGTTACATGAGCAAAAAGGTTCTTGAAAACCTTTCCCCTTATCTTGATGCAGCCAATGTGGATTTGAAAGCATTTAATGACAGGTTTTATCAGACCTATTGCAAGGCAAGGCTTGAACCGGTTAAGAAAAACATTAAAATGATGAAAGATATGGGAATCCTGGTGGAAATAACCACCCTTCTTATCCCCGGCTTGAATGATGATGAAAATGAAATTTGTGCAATGGCAGACTATATTGCCAATGATCTGGGCAGGCAAACACCCTGGCATATTTCAAGATTTCATCCCAGTTATAATATGAAGGACAGATCTGCAACCCCTGTTTTATCTCTGGAAAAGGCCTATGAAGCAGGTAAGGCATCCGGCCTTTTTTATGTTTATATCGGGAATGTTCCAGGCCAGTCCTGGGAAAATACGTATTGCCATTCCTGTAATGAACTTTTAGTGAAAAGATATGGTTATCAGGTGGAAAATTATATGCCTGAAGGTGGCAAATGCCCTGAATGTAATGCCATTGCATATGGAATATATTGAGATATGAGTATGGAGATAAATAGGGTCGGTTTAATCACCCTTTTGAAAAATAAGATACGGGTTTACGGGAAGATGATTAAGTTTTCCCATACCATTTTTGCCCTGCCTTTTGCATTGTCTGCAGTAGTAATGGCATGGGAAAATCATTCACTTTTTTTGTCGGATTTTTTCTGGATACT
This sequence comes from Desulfobacula sp., assembly GCA_018702715.1. GTDB lineage: Bacteria > Desulfobacterota > Desulfobacteria > Desulfobacterales > Desulfobacteraceae > Desulfobacula. The sequence goes on from JABIYQ010000522.1 coordinate 5,137, forward strand.
AACGGCCATGGTGGGAGCAAGATCCGCTGCTATGGGATTTAACCGGATTGTGGATGCAGATATAGATCTTAAAAATGAGCGGACAGCCATAAGGGAAATTCCTTCAGGATTATTGTCAAAAAAAGAATCTTTTTTCTTTGTCATACTATCTTGTGTGGTCTTTGTTTTCAGTGCAGCAATGTTGTCGCGTCTTTGTTTAATACTGTCCATTCCCGTATTAATTTTTTTATTGTTTTATTCCTATACCAAGCGGTTTACAAAATATTGTCATATTTATCTTGGATTTGCCATCAGTCTTGCCCCCATAGGCGCATGGGTGGCTATTACCGGGACTCTTGAATGGAGTATTATTTTTTTAAGTTTTTCTCTTATGACGTATATTGCAGGTTTTGATATCCTCTATGCATGCCAGGACATTGATTTTGATCAAAGCCAGGGTCTTTTTTCTTTGCCTTCAAAAATTGGACCCAAAAAAGCTATGCAAATTTCTTCGGTGCTCCATGTGGCCACCTTTGTTTTTTTGTTTGTCATGTATCTTTCCTTTGATATGCACCCTGTTTTCCTTTTGTTTTTAGGGATCATAGGACTCCTTTTGATAGCAGAGCATAAATTGGTGACACCTGATAATTTAAAACATATTAATATTGCATTTTTCCACGTGAATTCAGTCATTTCAGTTCTTCTTTTTATGGGCGTGCTGATACAGGGCTTTTTTTGATGAAAAATAAAAATCCTGTATTTTATCTCATCAGATCATCTATCCATTTTATCTTGGGCTTTTTATCATGAAGGAAATATTGAGTCATCTAAAAGATAAAAAAAGTCTTTGGTTTATTATTGATACCCTTAAGAAAAATGGATTCCAGGCCTATATTGCAGGGGGTGCAGTAAGGGATATCCTTTTGCATAAAAAACCAGAGGATATTGATATCCTGACCCATGCATCAATTTTAGAGTTAAGATCCATTTTTCAGGGGCAAAAATTTAAAACCATGGGGAAAGCGTTTCCCATTTGCATGGTAAACGGCATTGAAATCTCTTCTGGTCGGGCAAAATTTGATCTGAAAAATTTTCCTGAATCAGATCTGGCCCAAAGAGATTTTACAATCAATTCAATGGCCTTTGACCCAATATCAAAAAAAATTATTGATCCCTTTAATGGGAAAAAAGATCTTGAAGATGCCGTAATAAGATTTACAAAAGATCCTGAAAAAAGAATTGTTGAAGATCCTGCCAGAATGATAAGGGCCTGCAGGTTTGCAGCCTTGATAAACGGATCTTTTTCTCTTTCTTCCCTTGAGCTTATTCTTGCCTGCAAGGATAAGCTTGAACCATTGGTTGCAAAAGAAAGAATCCTTGGTGAAATTATAAAGGCAATGAGATTAAAAAGGCCTTCCCTGTTTTTTAAGGCATTAAAAAAGACAGGGCTGTTGTCTAAAATTTTTCCAAGCCTTGATCGATGCCATGACCTGGAAGGCGGTCCTCATCATGGTGAGACTGTTTTTGAGCATTGCATGATAGTAGGAGATGCCCTGCCAAAAAACCTTCCTGTTTTAAGGCTTGCAGGATTTTTACATGATGTGGGCAAATTTGATGCTGCAAAAAAAACTGCCGGCAAATTGACATTTTCAGGTCATGAAAATGAGACTAAGGCTTTGACCCATGATCTTGCAAGATTAAGGTTTTCAGTTAAAGATATCACCTATATCTTGTCTTTGATTAAACTCCATATGAGACCTTTGACCGAAAAGACCACTCCGAAAGCTGTTAGAAAACTTCTCTGGGCCCTGAATGAATCAGGAAAATCAGGACTTGATTACCGGGATTTCATGCGCATGAGGATCGCAGACAAAAAAGGTAATTTGTCTAAAAGTCCCTATACGATTTCCCAAATTCGGTTCAGGTTGGAAAAACTGTTTGCCCAGATGACCGAGCAAACCGCTTTTCAGATGAAACATCTTAAGATCACGGGTGCTGATATTATTCAAATCCTGGGGATTGCACCCGGGCCTGATGTAGGTAAAATAAAGCAAAAGCTGTTTGAAATGGTATTAGATGATCCAGCAAAGAATAATTATAATGATTTAAAAGAGCGATGCCTATCCTTGCAAATAAAAAAATAATTCTCATACTCGGATGCATGACCATTTTTTTCCCTGGTGCTTTTGTTTTTGGCTTCCCAGGTGTTATGGCTTCAGAATGGCAGACACTTTTTGCTGTGAATAAGGCGCAAATAGGACGATTAATGTTTTTTATTCTGGCAGGAACAGGATTCTCAATGATTCTGGCCGGTAAACTGCAGGAAAAAATCGCCGGCAACTTAATTATTTTTACCGGCAGTTTTTTTAGTGGCGTTGCAATGTTTTTTGTGGCCGGGGCCACAACCATTGAACACATTTATATCTGGGCATTTACTGAGGGATTTTTCAGCGGGTTTGTCTATATCCCCTGTCTCATCATTTTTCAGAAGATGTTTCCGGATAACAAAGGGCTTGTGGCGGGTATCTTTAATTTGACCTTTGGAGGTGCGGCAGCTGTTATGTCGCCCATATTTACTTATTTTCTTGTTTCAAAAGGGGTTGTGTTTACATCCAATTTTTGCGGAGTCATTTCCATTTTTTTTGGCACTTCTCTGGCCTTGTTTGTAAGGATACCTCCCGGTAAAAAAGGTAAAGAAGGGAAAGAAGACAAAAAAGATCAAGTCAATCAGCAATCGGCAAGTCTGTCTGTTAAAAAAATATTAGGAATGTCCTCTTTTAGGTTCCTATGGTGTGTGTGGGCTCTGTCAGGTGCAGCAGGTATCTCCATGATCGTTCTGTCTTCATCTTTTGGGGAACATCTGGGATATGGGATCACACAATATGTCTATATTTTAATTTTCTTTAACGTGTTCAACGGAATTGGCCGCCTTGTCTGCGGAAGGCTGTCAGACCATTATTCCAAGCAAAATATATTAATGACCATTTTTCTCATGGCATCCATGGCCTATTTTCTAATGCCCTGGTTTAACCATATTTTTGTTATCAGTTTTTTAACCTGTTTTGTAGGGGTTGCCTTTGGAGGGCTTTTTACTGTTTCAGCCCCATTGGTGACCGAGGTTTTTGGACTTGAAAATTTTGGAATCGTTTTTGGGATGGTATTTACTGCATATGGATTTGTTGCAGGCTTTATGGGTCCATGGTTGTCAGGGATAATCCTTGATATCACGGATTCAAATTTTAAAATAGTATTCAGCTTATTTGCTGTATTCTATCTTATTTCATCCCTGTTGATTCTTAAAGTTAAAAGGGAAAAAAATAGTGTGGATAGATGATAATGAAGGTGAACCAGTTTTCCTAAATCCATCATCAAATTTTCACTTACAGGCTGGCCATGGGGTTTTGCACTATCCCTGGCCATCAGCAAGGTGGTACCTTGATGGTGGATCAGGGTTTTGATAAATCGCTTGCAACCCTTTGTCAATCAAAGATATAAGGATTAGAAAGGTTTGGGGTCAGGCTTGCATAGTTGCGTTATTGAATTCATTAACGCAACTA
>JABIYQ010000080.1 GCA_018702715.1 Desulfobacula sp.
GGCCTGCATAGTTGGCTTTATTGTGATCGATAAAGCCAACTATGCAGGCCTGACCCCGGATGTTACGCAACTATGCAAGCCTGACCCCACTTATATCCTCTGGAACAACAAGGTCAGGTGCGTTTAATTTCATAATAAAACAATCTTTGGACTCTTGAAAAATATCGTATTTGCCCTCTTTTAAAATATCGTAGCCACAAGCTTTGAAGGTCTTAAATGAAGCGATATTTGTTTTTTCCATGCCTGCGGAAAATTTTGAGCAGCCAAGCGTTTGACTTAAAAGATAGCTGCTTGCCCACACAAGCGTTTTTCCATAGCCTTTTTTCCGGTTAATTTTATCAAAGACAAAGATCCCAATGGTTGTGAAGCCGGGGCCGATAATATTCTGCACGCCTGATGTTCCAATCAGTTGGCCGTTAACCAATAGTCCAAATATACCATCATCTTTGGATAATCGGATTTTTTTAACATAAGCTTTTTGTTTTTCAAGACTTATATTTTCATGAATATTCTGGACATAGCTCTTTTGATCTTGAAGCGCTTTAACATAATGATTTGTAACATCATCTTCCCCTATCGGAGCAAATTCATATGAGTCCAAACCTTTTTGAAATATAATCTGGTTTTTAATCTCCACTTACACATCTCCACCCAAAGTTGCAATCACATCATTAATAACCTTTTGAACGTCTTTCTGGGTCATTTTTGGATATAAGGGTATGGAAAGACATTTATTGTAATAATCTTCAGCAACAGGAAAATCACCCCAGGAAGTTCCACAGTTTTTTTGATAAAAAGGCTGGGTATGAACGGGTATATAATGGACCTGGGTTAAAATCCCTTTCTTCCTTAATCTGGCCATGTATTCAGTCCTTGAAATACCTATTTTTTCAAAATCAAACAATAAAACATATAAATGAAAATTGCTGTCACAGCCATTTAATTCAAAGGGTATCTGGATATTGGAAACGTTTTGGAATGCTTGATTATAAGTATTTACAATTTGTCTTCTCTTTTCCACAAATAAGTCCAGCCTTTTCATTTGAGAAATTCCCAATGCGCTCTGGATATCCGTCATTCGATAGTTATAGCCTAAAGAAATCTGCTCATAATACCAGGTCTTAATTCTTTTTTCTTTGCCGGGCAGCTTATCATATGCTGAATCAATATCTGTAATCTTATCAAGAGAGTTAACAATTCCGTGGGATCTGAATTTTTGCAGTTTATCATCAAGATCTTTGTCATTTGTCAGAACTGCTCCGCCCTCAGCAGTTGTAACATGTTTAACCGGATGAAAACTAAAAATGGTCATATCAGAATAAACAGATGAACCCACCATTTTGCCGTTATATTTTGAACCCAGGGCATGGCAGGCATCTTCAATAATAAAGATTTTATGCCCATATTTTTTCTCGGCCAGTTTAACAATATCCCAAATTTTTTCCATGTCACAGCTCTGCCCGGCAAAATGCACTGGAATAACAGCCTTTGTCTTTGAATTAATAACTTTTTCCAGCTTTTCAGGATCTAAATTATAGGTTCTTTGGTCTATATCGGAAAACACGGGCCGCCCGCCGCAGTAGGCAGCGCTGTTAGCAGAAGCAACAAAAGTAATCGGAGAAGTTATCACTTCATCACCAGATGTTATCCCGGCAGCAAGACAGGCGATATGAAGCGCTGAAGTACCTGAGTTGACAACTTTTGCATATTTTGAATTGCAATATTCCATAAGGGATTTTTCAAACAATTCAACTTTTGGCCCCTGGGTGATATAGTTGGAATCCAACACATCTGTTACTGCGTTGATATCTGAACGCGTAAGCCATTGCCGGCCATAGGGGATCATGCCGGCTTCATCTTTGCTGCTAAAACCTGCCTTCTTTATTTTTAAAGGCAGACCCGACATATAATCCCTGTAAAATTGATCAATGGAATATTCCATATCCGGCAATTGATAATTTATTTTATTTTGAATTTTCTCGCTGTTTAAAGAAAGTCTTTTACCTCTTTTGGCTTTAAAAGGAAATTTTTCAATGGATACGGGTTTAACAAGAGATTCTTTAAAACCGAATTTTTTTGCCAGTTTGACTGCAAAGTCATATTTAGACAAGCTATTGCTACTTGCACAATTATACGTCCCGCTTATATCTTTTTGAATACAAATATCAAGGATACGTATAAGCTCCATTGTATAGATGGATGAAAAAAAGGCATCTTCAAACCCGTTAATTTCTTGATCAGCCTTTAACCGATTCACAATCCACTCACCAATACTTTCTTTGTTTTGATAATTCCACCCAAAGATATTGGTTCTCAATATTAAAGCGTTGCTCAATTGCTCAACTGCTTTTTCTCCTTTAAACTTTGTGGCCCCATAATAATTCATCTGATTGTCAGACACTTCTGATTCCTTATAATCCCCCTTTAATCCCTGGTATACTGAATCAGACGAAATATATATAAATTTTGAATTTTTTGATCTTTTGACTAAATTTTGAGTTGCTGCCACATTCACATGATATGTATCTTCTTTATGGGTCTCACAATAATCCACATGGGTCAAAGAAGCACAATGAATGATAATATCCGGGCCGTATATTTTCAGGCAATCTTCAATTTCATCTTCATTTGTCAAATCGCATTTTTGGGTTTCAACGCGGTCAATGCACATTTCATGCTGATGATATAAACCTGTAATTTGATATTCATCCCTGAAATAGTATGCAAGGTTACTTCCCAGCATACCGCTTACGCCTGTAATCAGTAATTTCTTTTTATTTGTCATAAATTATTTGCTGTAATTGTTTAGCCAGTTAAAAGACTTTATCTCAAAGCCCTGTCTGATGGATATTTGCAGGAGGTTAAGCGTTTAGCATCGAACAAAAACATCCATCAGATAGGGCGGTTTCAAACATA
>JABIYQ010000146.1 GCA_018702715.1 Desulfobacula sp.
ATTTTTAATATATCTTTGTTTGATTTTTCCCACAGTATAATGAATATAACACGATTTTTCTCATGAGTAAAGTAGAGTCTACATAATATAACTCACGCCCTCCAGGATATAGGGATACATTAAATTGCTTACGAGAAGGGTTTTCTGATCTAAAGCAGATGCGGCTTTAATCTTTGGCACTATCATCAAAAAATTGCTCTGGGATGGAAAATGGACCCGGGAGTTATAGCTATTGCGGTTTACCAATGATCAATGTTCTTCGAACAATCCCCAAGCTTCTTTTGTTCTGCATGCGGCTTACCATGTTTGCCGAAAACCGTTGTGTGGACAAAGGACAATCTGTTAAATGTGTGACCTTCCATCCGCTGTTTTCAAGCAGTTTCCCATAATCTAAAACCAGGATCGCGTTTTCAGGATCCTCGTCAAAAGCGGGTATGCCCTGGAAGTCTCTAAAGTCTGCATTGAGAAATGCCATACGGGTTGAGGGTTTTGAATGTTCTTTCAAAAGACGGAAAAAATCTTTAAAAAAGTTTAAATAGTGAGGCTTGGAAAAATCTGAAATACTGCCTTTCATGTAATGGTCTGCCATTTTTTTAAAATAGGGTGGATCAAAAAAAATGAGATCGGGTTTTTTACCTGAAGGGACAGGCCAGACCATGTTTTCAGGGTCCCACAAGAAAAGTTCAATTTCAGGTCTTGTCTTCATCCGGTCCAGAAGATCAAAAGACCAACATCTTCTATTAAAAGCAAGACAGGTGTCTGCAACCACACCCCCGCCAGCCATGGGGTCAAAAACCAGATCGTTTTCTCGTGTAAAATAAAAAAGGGTATGGGCAACAAGCTGGGCCGGGATTCTTCCGGGCCAGTCGTCTCCAAATCTGTGATCCACATCATTAAAATACCAGTTATCCCATGGCCGCAATCCCCAGTTTAAAGCCTTAAACCGTTCCTGGTCAGTTTTCTCTTCAAGAATCACAGACCATACCAGAGGCTGGGGAACACCATATTGTTGAACAATATCAGGAATACTAAACCCATCTTTAACATCCTGAAGAATTTGATTAAAAAGCACCTGGTTTTTTGGCGCATGGTTTGCAATGGTTTCCCTGTGGATATTTAACCGCTGGGCAATCCGAACATTAGGTATGCCCAGCCGTGTCATCAAAGCGATTTTAATGGCCGGGGAAAATTCGCTTTTACGATTCTCCATTTTTGTTTCATTTCTTTTATTTGTTTTTTCCAGATCCTGTGCAAAGGCCTTTATTTCCCTTGCGCTGAGTTCATTCAGCTTAATTTTGGGGAAAAAATTATTATTCTGATCTTTAAACGGGATAGCGCCTTTTTGGGCGACCTCGTTAAAAAAAACCGTGTCAGATACCTGTTCAAGTTTTGCCAGGGCTTTTGTCTGGGCCTTGTTCAGGTCATATTTTACAGAGGCCTTTTGAACTTTTATGGGAATGTCGGTTAATAAAACCAGGTCATGGGCCAAAAAAGACCTCCATTTCAATGGTTTTGGCAGATTTTGAAAAATTGACTCCACCTGTCCTACATATTTGTAGGACAGATCCTTTTCCTGTTCCGAAACAACAGATCCCCGTTCCCTGCTTCGCCTGATATAGTCAAGCTTTGACAGCAATTTATACACCCTTTCAAGGGGTGTTTTGCCCCCCGTCAAATACTCAGGCTCATTTCCCATTTCCTCATCAATGATTTTAATGGTTGCTTCAATGGACTCCAGGGCCGTTAAATCCTGCCTTAAAATATTTTCAGCAGTGTTGATTCGTCTTGCATGAAGATCGTCTACATCTGCGACCTTTGCCTGAATACGCGTCATCTCCGTATAGGCTTTAATGGCTCTGAGTCTTCGTTCTCCTGCAATAAGCTGAAACCGGCCCTGTTTTTGAGTCCTGACGACAATGGGTTCAATTAAGCCATCCTGTGCAATACTGGTGCCAAGCTCTTTTAAACTATTTTCATCAAAATATTTGCGGTGCTGATAAGGGGACGGATCAATTTTATTAATATCTATCATGGAAAAAGAAAAATTTTTATCGTCTGGTATTGGCATGATTCAAATCCAAGATAAAAAAAATCACTCCCGGATGGATTTCCAGGATTGAAATTCTGTTAACGGAATTCATAAAAATATTGTCTTCCGCTTCTTTTTGATTGCTTGCCAGGGTTAGACCCTGCTTTCTAAAGGAAGTGTAATCCGGAACACACTCCCTTTAGGTCCTGTTTCAACCACATCAATGTCACCTTGATGATCCCTGATAATCCCATAGCTGATGGAAAGTCCTAACCCTGTTCCCCTGCCAACCTCTTTTGTGGTGAAAAAAGGATCAAATATATTGTCAATATCTTTGTTTTTTATTCCTGTACCCGTATCTTTTATTTTAATTTCAATCTCATCTTTTGCCCGAATTTTTACCATCCGGGTGGCAATTTCAATCACACCCGGCGCGTTTGCCTCATTTTCTCGCCTTTGACAAATGGCATCTTTTGCATTAGTCAATAAATTTAAAAAAACCTGCTCCAATTGATTGATCTTTCCCAAAACCCGGGGAAGATCAGAACCCAGGTTTAAAATCAATTCAATATTATTAAGCCGTATCTGCTCTCCCATCATTAATAAACAATTATTGATCACGGCATTTACATCAACCTGTGTAAAATTTTTATCCTCCATCCTTGAAAAGGTCTTCAAGTGATCTATGATACGCATCATGCGTTTTGTATTTTTTAAAAATAGATTCAACTCTTTTTCCAGGCAATTGATATCATATTGGTTTTTATTCATGCGGCGCAGCATTAACTGGGCATTACCCCTTATCACCATCAAGGGCTGATTTAACTCATGGGCCACACCTGCTGCCATTTGCCCGATGGCGGCAAGCTTGGCTGCCTGGACAAGCTGGACCTGGGTTTGTTTTAATTGTTCGGTTGACTGGTGAAGATATTTTTCTGCACGGGTGCGGGTGCTTTCATATGTAAAGGTCATCATACTTACCAGCAGTAAAACCAGGAACAGTCTAAATTTCTGCCCCAGAAGAAAATGCGTTGCATCATATATTTCGAAAGGCCCAAACAGGGCCAACGCACTGATGGCGCAGAAAAGAACAACCCAGATCGATCCCTCTTTTTCTCCAAGAAAAAAAAAGCTGCACAAAGGAAAAAGGTAAATCCACAAAAACTTTGCTAAGTTATTTCCTTCCAGTGTGTAAACCGTCATTATAATGCAGGCGTACATAAACAGGACAATTCTGCTTGTCCATTTTATCATGGCAATATTTTTTTTCTTTAAAAGGATAAAAAAGCCGACACAGATGGAAGCTGAAAAAAAAATCCCAACGGTAAACATCACATATCGATGGTTGATGAGATCCTCCAGTGCAAAGGCAAAGCTTACGGGAATTGCCACAGCTAATATGGACACGAGCAGACGATACTTGCGCAGGATCTCGATATGATCAGTCTCAGCGGGTTTGGCCATCTTGAGTCTTCTTTTTTTATACGTCCATGGGGGTTTTTAACCCCAGTTTTTTCATTGTGTATCTTAAGGTGTGCACGGGGAGATCTAAAGATTTTGCAGCCTGGGTAATATTTCCCCTGGTTTGTTCCAGAATCTCTCCAATTATTTTTTTTGACTTTTCCAGGTATTGAATTTCCAGACCGACCAGAGTGTTATCCGTCTGTCGGTTTTGACCCTTGCTAAGGGCAGGCAGAAGATGTTCAGGCAGAAGCAGGGGTTCATTTTCAAGCAGGACGGTTCTTTCAATAATATTTTTTAACTCCCGGACATTACCGGGCCATGCATATTCCATGAGGAGCTCTTTTGCCTGTGAAGAAATTCCCATAAATTTTCTTGAAAATTTTTTTGCATATTTTTCAAGAAAATGTTGGGCCAGAAATACAATATCCCCCTTGCGCTCCCTTAAAGGGGGAATATTAATGGTCACAACATTTAACCGGAACAAAAGGTCCGTCCTGAAATCACCGTTTTGGGCATTGTCTTCAATTTTACTATTGGTTGCTGAAATGATACGTGCAGCCAAAGGGACTGGTTTTGATCCGCCCACCCTGTAAAATTCCCGGTCTTCAATAACGCTTAACAGTTTAACCTGGGAGGAAAGGGGCATGACACCGATCTCATCTAATAAAAGGGTTCCCTTGGATGCTGCCTCAAAACGCCCTTTTTTGCCTTCCTTTCTGGCTCCTGTAAAAGAGCCGGATTCATAACCAAACAATTCCGTTTCCAGAAGATCCTTTGCAATGGCCCCGCAGTTAACACTGACAAAGGGACCGGGCGCAGCGTCTGACTGATAATGGATGATTTTGGCCAGCACCCCTTTGCCCACCCCGCTCTCTCCTGTGATTAAAACCGGCGTGTCAAGGCTTGGGGCAATCTTTTTGGCAAGGTTTAACACTTTTTTTATTTCAGGGTCTCGGCCGATAAAACCGGATTTTACCGTTTTCATATCACTATCCTGTATGGCAGTGATCTGATCCTTTAAAACCTTGTTGTCAAGGCAGTTGCCCACGACCAGAATAAGATCGTCCGGATCAACGGGTTTGACAAGATAGTTAAAGGCCCCCATTTTGATGGCTTTAACAATGGATTTTGGATCTTTATATGCCGTAACCATAATAATAGAGAGATCCGGATTGATTTTTTTTATGGCCTTTAAGACATCAAAGCCATCCATATCCACAAGGCCAATATCAAGGATAACCAGATCCAATTGCTCCTGTCTGCAGATTTGAATGGCCCTTTCACCTGTCAGGGCGCAGATAACAGAATATTGCGGGGACAGGATAATTTCCAGAGCTTTTAATATGGATTTTTCATCATCTACAATCAGAATTTTCATGGGTCATTTTTTCCTTTTTTGCCCGTAGCAGATTATTATCCTTGTTTTGTTCCGGCATTACGGGCAGCTCAATAATAAAAGCAGTACCCCTATCAGGTCTGGTTTTCACCTGTATACTGCCCCCATGTTTTTTAATGATCTTGTGAGTTATGGACAGGCCCAGCCCTGTCCCCGTTGCCTTGGTGGAAAAAAAAGGATTAAATATTTTTGCAAGATCATCGTTTTTTATACCCGGCCCAGTATCTTTTATCTCAATATATAGGGATGAGCGGTTGTGATGAAAGGCTGCCGGCTTTAAAAATGTATGGATCTTTATTTTCCCTTTTTTGCCCACGGCATCAAGGGCATTGGCAATTAAATTGTTCAACACCTGGTGAAGGCTCATTTTATCACCCGTTATGGCGGGCAGACTGTTGCCAAGCTTAAGTTCCAGCTTGACCCCCGGGGTTTTGAATTTTGATGACCAGAATTTTATATTCTCCAGAATCAGTCTGTTTATTTTGATGGGCTCCATTGATATGTCTTGGGAGCGCGAAAAATTCAATGTCTGATTGATGATTTTATCTATCCTGGCAATGCTGGTTTTAATTTCTTTGAGAATATCCTTTTCCTTGTCTGAAGGGGCAAACTCTTTTTCCAGGATACCGCAAAAAAGCTGGATCACATGCAGGGGATTTCGGATCTCATGGGAAACACCTGCTGAAAGTGTTCCCAGGGATGCCAGGCGATCCGTCCTCTGCATCTGCTCTTCAATTTTAATTTTCTGGGTGATGTCCTGGATTTTTACAAGAATCCCCTGTTTTATCCCCTTGTTTTGCAAAGGGTAAATGGTGATATTTTCAATGATATCATCACCCCAGACGCCTTTCTGCTCAAACTCAATGGTTTGATCCGTATGCAGAAAATTACAGATACGGCAGCCATGACAGGTTGTCTGGCTTTTGCCAAGCACTTTGTAACAAAGTTTTCCAATCGCTTCATGAAAATCATTTAATCCAAAACAGGTTAAAGCAGCCTTATTCACTCCAATGATTGTCTGTTCCGGGTTTAACAGGATAATGGGATCTGAAATACTGTCCATGGCAGTCCTGGCCATGGTCTTTTTTTTCATGATATCCTGGATAAGGGTTTTATTTTTCAAATTCAGGCGGCGTTTTGCAAGGGCCTGGTCAACGGTATGGATCAGCCTGTCCAGATCATTAAAAGGCTTGGTTAAATAATCAAATGCCCCATCATCCCGTATGGTCCTTACTGCATGTTCCAGGGAGCCGAATCCCGTCATAATAATGACTTCAACATCTGGATCTGATTGTTTGATTTCCCGCAAAAGGGTGATGCCCCCCATTCCAGGCATCCTGATATCCGTTATGACGATATCACAGGGATTTTTTTCCAGTTCCTCAAGGGCCTGTTCCCCTGTAAAGGCTATTAGTATATGATAGCCTTCAGTCTCAAGTATTTGTGAAATTAATTCCACAATATCAGGCTGATCATCCACCACCAGTATTGTTGATCTATCTGTTTTCATAGACCCTCTGATTAATCCTGTTTTTTTTGCATCATCTTTCTGAATGGAAAAATCGTATCAAAATCAAGTTTCTCTTGAAAAACAGCATGTATTTTGGGAATCGTTTCTTATTATAACAACATAATATTACACTATAAAAAAATTTTTATTGATGTGTCAATAGGTATAAACCCCTATTTTTTAAAAAAATCCTTAAGCGGGATTCTTTTTTCAAAAGTTACGATTTATCATATTAGAAATATGGAGTGAATGGCAAGTTTATTGAATACTCTTAAAAAACCTATTTTTTACCTATTCAAATTAGGTATTAATTCATGATTTCATACCAATCTTCAAGCCTGATTCAGATAACCCTGATCCACCATCAAGGGCATAACCCGGAATCTCTTTTCTTTCAGATAACAGTTTTTCAGCCTGTGTGCGCAGTTGATCAAACACTTTCTGAAATTTTTTATCCATATTCATAACCATGGTCCTTATGATTCAATTTGATTATTCAAACCGGTTTTAATATTTTTTTATGTGGTCTCAAGCAGACTGAGATCCCTTTCTGTTATGGCTATTTCTTCCAGGGTTCCCCCATCATCCGTCACTATGATCGCTGAAAACAATGCATTCATAAGCCGGCCCTCTTTTTTGATGCGCTGGGTTTTAAAGGGTTTTACCTGAGAATCAAGCAAGATCGATGTCCTCACCGATAAGGCTCCGAAGCATTTTAAGCATGGCTTCTATGTTTGTGTTCAGATCAAGCACCTTAGGGGCTATGGTCTGTTTGCTGGCAGATACTATGACTGAATTCAGCCTCAGAGTGGTCCTCGATATAGGTCTCGAGCTTGTTCCAATACCCTTTGTCTTCTCTAACTTTTTTTTAACTCCCTAACTCCCTTGGTGTCTTAGCGTCCCTGCGAGATAACTTCATGCAACCGGCAGCCTTATTCGGAACGTTGTTCCCTCAGGGCCGGTTTTGGCCACATCAATCTCACCCTTGTGGTTTTGTATGATTCCATAACTGATGGAAAGTCCCAACCCAGTACCCTTGCCCACCTCTTTTGTGGTATAAAAAGGATCAAAGCTTTTGTGTAGTGCTTCTTGGACTATTCCGGTCCCGGTATCCTTAAAGAAGATTTCAACTTTGTCTTTTAGATCACCTGAAACATGGGTGGTAATCACGATCTTCTTCTGCAATTTTGCACCGCCTCCTTTGGCCTCAAATTTTGATTCTAACGCATCCCGGGAATTGCCAAGTAGATTGAGAAAGACCTGCTCCAACTGATTGGCGTCTCCCAAAACTTTGGGGAGGTCGTCCGAAAATTCCTGTATCACTTCGATGTTTCTAAGACGGAGCTGCTCGCCAATCATCTGAAAACAATCCTGTATAACCTTGTTCACATCAATGGGCTTAAATTCAGTGGTCGTCTGGCGGGAAAAGGCCCGAAGATGGTTGATGATTTTCATCATCCTGGTGGTATTTTTTTCAATGGAACCCAGGTCATCTTTCATTTTATCTATGCCCCCGGAGTTCTTTCCAAATCTTTTTAACAGGCGTTGGGCTATGATTCGGATAACCGTCAGGGGCTGGTTCAGTTCATGGGCCACACCGGCTGCAAGTTCTCCAATGGCGGCCAGTTTCCCCGTCTGGACCAACTGGGCCTGGACGTTCTTGAGATCATGGTAGGCCTTCTGCAGCGCCTCCTCCGTATCCTTACGTTCAGTGATGTCGACAATGGTGATGAGGTCCGCATTTTCACCTTCAAAGACGATGGTCTTTGAATATTGATCAAGCCATTTAACCTTGCCGGACTTTGTGATGATCCGGTACGAATAATGGGTGACCACATCTTTGGCGCCCTCCTGCTTCTTTTGAGCCTGTTGCATGACGAACTTCAGATCATCCGGGTGAAACAGCCTGGCAAATCCATTTAATTCCCAGTTAAGGGCTTCCTGGACTGAATATTCAGTAAGTATAGCGGCAGCCTGGTTCACATATTGAACAAAACCGTCCTGAAGAATAATGACTCCCAATAGATTTTGCTCTGTCATCAACCGGAACTTTTCCTCGCTCTCCTTCAGCAACGCCTCCATTTGTTTGCGCTCGGTGATGTCGTGAATAACCGAAAAAAGAAGTTCTTTCTCTTTAACAAAGATAGGCGATGAGTGCACTTCCACAGTCTTGATTTCACCGTTTGCCAGCCGATGAGGGAAGATGAAATAATTTTGTTCGCTGGCTATCGCTCGATTTCGTTCAGCCGCAATCTCTTCCGGCGGCAGGACGTTAATCTCCTGGATTGCCATGGTCCGCAATTTATCAGTGGTGTATCCATAAAAGTTTGCCGCAGAATAATTGGCGTCAATAATGTGTCCGTTTCCCGGTTCAATGAGAAGCATTATGGCATTGTGCCGATTGAACATGGTTCGAAATTTTTCCTCGTTATCCCGCAGGACCGCCTCGGCCAATTTTCGTTCGGTGATGTCGGTATGTATCCCGACGAGGGATATGATGTTGCCGTTTTCGTCCTTGTTTGCATATGCTCGCAGGTGAATATCCAGGATTTGTCCGTCCTTTGCATACATATTGACTTCACCAGTCCATTGTCCGCCAGACATGATTATTCTAAAAACCTCTTCACCGACCCTTTTGTCCACATATAGAGTCTCAGGAGGATTTTCCCCAATGATACCAAACAGTTCCTCAAACGCCTTGTTCTGATAGAAATGTTGGCCCTGTGGCGTTGACATTCCTACTGCGTCTGTCGAGTTTTCAAGGGCTTCTTTAAAAATCCGCAACGGCACTCCGCTCCGCTTGCGCTCAGATTCATCCCGTTCCAGTTTGCGAACCAGTTGTTCAAGCTCTTCATAGGTAGGTTTTTTAGACATGATCGTTTACTGCGTCTCTTCGCCCTTTTCGAGTTAATTATACTTGCATGACCTTTTCATCAAACTCCAGAATAGTGGATTTATTGTGAAACGTAAAAACCAAAAGACTGAATCAGGCGTATAGTGGGATGGCATTTTGGAAGATCAGGTTTAGTTAGGGCCTGATTCATATTTGAACGCACAATATCAAGAAATTTTGAACACCACAAGATAAAAGTCCCGGAAAGTATTTAAATTTCTGACCTTCAGGTTATGCTCTGGACTGGCTTGCTCAACTGGTGACTCACATTCCCGGGATGAAGCTTTGCACAATTTGGGAAAGGCCTTTAAAGCAATTCTTCCTCTACATGTTTTAGTTTTGTAATACCCCATTTTATATCTGTCGTAACAAAAGCAGGGAAAGTTAACCGGACAAGTAATCCCTTTTTGCGTTTTTCTTCACGAAGATTCGGTGCAACAGCATCCCATGCAGCGGCAATACCAACACCGGCGTTTTTAGCTGTTGTTAAAAACATCTCCTCTTTGTCTGATGCTATGGGCTTCAATTGAATACAGGAAAAAAAGCCACCGTGGATATCTGCGGGAAATGCCCCGGGAAAGTTTTCATTCAGTGCATCATTCAGTGCATCCATACGAGGTTTATATAGATTGCACAAATAATTCAAATAAGCTGCATATTCACCTGATTGAATAAAATCCACTATAAATCCCTGTGTTGGCAGGTTAGGATTTAACCTGGTATTTGCAACAATATTTGTCATCTGTCCTATATTTTTTTGAGGCAAAACCATGTAGCCACACTTTGTTCCAGGTGAAATGGTCTTTGTAAATGAACTAACTAAAATGGGGCCCCACTCTGAAACTGTAATGGGTTCATTTTGGTTTCCATCATAGCGAAGTGGCTCATAGCATATATCCCATATGCAAAGCACTCCATTGTCTTTACATATTTTCTCCACAGCTTCTCGATTCTCAGGAGAATAATCAATACCGGTTGGATTCTGGTGAAATGGAATACCATAAAAAGCAAAAACCGATGTTTTATCAATCACGTCTTTTAATTGATCTATATTCAATCCGGTCGGTGTCAATTCAACACCAATCAAGTTATGTCCATACCTCTGGGCATCGTGAATCACCCTATCATAGGTCATTTCCTCAACTATTATATTACATTTTCTTGGAAAAGATTTGAATAACATGGAAATCACTTCCATGCCACCATTACCGGCGATGATGCGCTCTGGATCAACATGATGCATGGTACCTAAAAGATCCCTTAAAGGTTTAAAACCATTGAAATGACCATATTGAAGAACTTCTGTCCCATAATGTGTAATCGAATTTTCATATCCCCTGGATGCCATGGGAACAAGTTTTTGCAAAGCTTCATCAGCCGGAACACCTCGCAAGAAATTAACTGCTCTTTTACCGTTTATATTATCCATTTTTTAACCTTTCCATTTGCTTAGTTTCTCTTTAATCCCTTCTTAACCATATCTTTATTTAAAAAACAATCATGTTTGTTATAATTATCCTAATAAGAAATATAAATTGAAAACTTAACTTCAATCAACCTGTCCTCCGTCTGAAATTCCATAATTAATAGACATTGTTTTTTTATTTTTCTTTTATTATATCAATAACAAGACCATGTAATAAATTTAAAAATTTAACAGAGGTTACATGATAAGAACCGCCGTCGTTATTTTGACCTTGGGAATTGTGCTGTGCAGACCGGTTGCAGCTAAAGTTTATAAATATATTGATGATAAAGGCTTGACCTGTTTTACAAACGATCTTTACATGGTGCCTGAAAACAAACGTGGCGCAATTATAGAACACAAGGAGAACCCAATCACCCACACTTCTCCCGTCATTAACAGGACAGCTGAGCGTGCATCGGTGATACAACCTCAACCCCCTCCCGCAACTAATCCACAAAAAAAGTATCTGAAAGCAGAATATCAGGAACTGATCTACGAAAAAGAATTTCTTGATAATAACAGAAGCTTTCAAAAAAGAAGAATAAAAAGAAAGTACAAACGTCGGCCCCACATAATCAAGCTTTTAAAAAAAGAACAGCAGATTATTGAGCGGCTTGCAAAGATTATTGACCGTCTTCAAGAGATTGAGGAGGAGCTAAAGGTATCAAAATAGCTGCAAGTGACTGCTTGTCAAAAACAAAAAAGGTCTCAGCTAAAAGCTAAAACCCCTGACAAACTTAATGGTGATCCCATGGGGAATCGAACAGACCGTCCGATACATGTTGTCTGTTCTCCCAAGGGAGAGTACCTGGCAATTATTACAGCGTATTTGCAAAGCAAAAAAGATTGGAACAACGATTTTAAAACAAGGAGGAACTCATGAAGTGTATGCATTGCCAGGGAACAATAAAAAAAAACTTTGCTCCCTTCCATGTTGACTGTCAAACAGCATTCAAATAAATAACATCTGCCAATCATTTCAAGCCGAAAAAAAATTTAATCCCTTTTCTTTAATGACCTGCAAGCAGACATCCACAACATCAGGGTCATAAAAAGTTTCTCTATTTTTTTTAATTTCTTCTATTGCCTTATCCAGGCCCAAAGCTGGACGATAGGGTCTATGGGAGGACATGGCCTCTACAACATCTGCAACGGTCAATATCCTGGCTTCCATCAATATTTTTTCCCCTGATACGCCCAAAGGA
>JABIYQ010000602.1 GCA_018702715.1 Desulfobacula sp.
AAATTAAGGGCTGCCCGGGATAAGGGATTTGAGTTCGATAAAGTAACAGAAAATCTTGCCAAAGCCGGTGCAGGACAAAATACCAGGAATGATAGCTAATATCCTAATATAAAAAGGCTATCTCATTAATGACCATCCCCCGGTTCCAAAAAGCCTGGGGGATGGTATATAAAAATCCGGGAAACCGATTGAACCCTTATGGAAAATTTAAAAAAAATTCTTATTGAAGTCATGTATAAATCTGATTCCTGCCTCCCCTGTTTTTACATGGACGAAGCTGTCCACGAAATTTTGCCCCAATACAATGGCCGGGTAGAATATCAAAGGGTAGACTTAAAAGATTCAGGAAAAGAACGATTTCTTGAACTTTCAGTTTCCCTGTTCGGATCTGAAGGTGTTTACAAACATAAAAGAATCGCGCCCATACCATCATTATTTATTGACCAAGAACTTTTTTTCGATGCCATCCCCCCCAGGCATGAACTTGAAGATGCCATAAAGGAGATGCTGGATAAAAAAGAAAAATTATAAAGCATAACAAAAAGGGTAAGGATTTATGCACAAAATTAATGTCGATGTGCTGCTAACTGATTTTCGGCAGTGAACCGCCTGCGTCTATATGGCTGAATCGGTAAAGGTTTTACCGCAAAATTACCAAGATATGATAAAGGTATCCCAATGGGATATGAGAACCCTCGAAGGGGTAAACCGGTTTAAAGAAATCCGCGCAAAATCCCTGCCCAGTATCGCCTTGGATGATGAAATCGTGTATTCATCCATTATTCCGGGTCAGGAAATCCTTCAAGAAGAAATATTAAAAAGATTTCAAAAAAAGAATCCCAACCATACAGAAACAAAGGAAATATACGATGAAAATTCAAGTTCTGGGGTCAGGCTGTAAAAATTGCGATACCTTGTATGAAAATGTGACCAAGGCATTGGAAAAAACCCAATTGAACAAGACTGCAACGCTGGAGAAAGTCAATGACATTGACTATTTTATGAAAATGGGCGTATTCACCACACCGGGTCTGGTGATCCAAGGAGAGTTGATTTCAACGGGAAAAGTAATGACGGAACAGGCACTCATTGAAATATTGAATTCCAGAAAATAAAAATCAGATTTTGTTCATAAGGAGTGACAAAGCATGGGTGAAACGACACATGTAACTTTAATCACTGGATTTCTTGGCAGCGGGAAAACTACTTTTCTAAATCGTATCATTCAAACATTCCCTGGTGATCTAAAATTGATGATCCTGATGAATGAATTCGGAGAAATAGGCCTGGATGGCTCCCTGATTGAAGGAGATGACTTTGATATCCTTGAAATCAGCAAAGGGTCTATATTCTGCGTGTGTGTAAAAACAGACTTTATAAGATCCTTAAATGAAATCGCCCAATCTATCAAGCCGGATGTCCTCATCGTCGAATCCACAGGTGTAGCAAATCCTTCTGATTTGAAAAAGGACCTGAATCTATCCATTTTTCAGAACAGATTTAAGCTGTCGGAACAAATATGCATGATTGATGCGGACTGTTTTGAAGATGCCTATAACGCATTTGTTTCAGTGGAAAAACAGATTGCATCCTCAACATTGTTTATCATTAATAAAATGGATCTTGTTACTGCTCAGACCGTTTTAAATTTAAAAAAAATTATAAAAAAACATCATCCATCCCCGGAATTTTTTGAAACCACCTATGCAGATGTTCCCCTGGAAAGGTTTATTCCAGTTATAAATAAACAAGAAATAAGTAAACAAGGAATAAATAACACTGGCAGCCTGAACGTATCAGATACAATACCTGTTTCTCCTGCCCAGCTTGAAGAAGCCATTGACAATATCCTTGAAAATCCTGATCCAGATGCCACCCCTCCGGATCGCCTGTTGTCGGCCATTTATTCCTGGGAGGCAAACACTATAAATTCTTTTAAAAAAATTCTGCCTGAATTGCCAAAAGAGATAGTGCGGGCAAAGGGATTTTTAACCCAGGGTGATGAAATCTTTCTTTTCAACCTGGTCATGGGGCAGCGAAATATTGAGGCCTATACCCCTAAAAAGGACATCACTCAACTTTTAAACCATGTGGTATTCATAGGTCCCCCCGAAGCCATTGCAAAACTAGATAAATTAAGCCGGGACTTTCCGGATTTGATTAAAAAATCAGTGTTTGACCCTATGGAAAACAATTAATGAACCTTATTCTTTCTTCAGCCCTTTTCTGATTACCCTGAATGCTGTTTTCAACGTTGGTTTGACAAAATCTTTTTGGTCATTTAAAAGCCGTTTGGAATCAACCCACAAGACAATACCTGCATAGGATGCCCAGAGCACATCTGCAAGTGCCACTGGATGTTCATCTATAAAAATACCCTCATCGATCCCTTGCTTTACAACATCAATAATTGCTCCATGGGCCAGTGCAGAGTATTTTTTAATCTGCTTTAAAACGTCTTCTGAAAGATTCCGAAGTGTCTCTCCGGATTGGAGATGGAACAAATTTATTAAAATATTTGAATCATAATCATAAACATCAATAAATACATCCTGAAACCTTTCTATCTTGTTTTCCACAGAAAGATCCTGGCTAAGGACTTTTTGAATTTCATCTGCCAGATATTTTAATATTTCAATGGAAAGAAATGTATGCAATTCTTCTTTGTTTTTAAAATATAAATAAAGGGTCCCGGGACTTAATTCTGCCTGCAGGGCAATTTCTTCCATGGTAGATGCATTAAAACCCTTATTAGAAAATACTTTTCGAGCAGCTCTAAGGATTTCTTTTCTTCTATTTTCCTTTTCTCTTTTTTTTCGTTCATATATACCCATATAATCCTCATTATTTTTTGAATTTGATTCATAAACTGATAATCATATAAATACTAGAAACACTTTGAAATCGCAAGGGGAAGTAAGAAATAAATTTGAAATATTTTTGATTTTATGCTTTAATATTCTAATAATTCCATACATAATGCTTGATCAAAAACCTGAAAATATACCAGTATAGGATCTTTCAAATGGATTCAAAAAATATTGGGGAGTCCTCATATGCCAAAATCAAATTATTGGGCTGACAATTACGTCGAAAAACAAACCACGGCTGAACATGCCCTTAAACATATACGCCCCGGCCAGAGAGTGTTTATAGGCTCTTCCTGTGGAGAACCCCAGCATCTTGTTGATAAATTATCCAAGATCTCTGTACGATTTACAGATCTTGAAATTGTCAGATTATTATGCATTGAAAGCGGTCCTTTAACACTGGTTGCCAACCGATCTCATTCCCAGCAGTTTAATATCCGATCCTTTTATCTGGGCTCAGCAT
>JABIYQ010000340.1 GCA_018702715.1 Desulfobacula sp.
ATCCGCTACGACGGCAGCCAGCCCAGTCACAGCCATGGCTATCAGGTCCATGTAGGTCCCATGTATTCCAATTCCAAAGGATCTATTAAAATAAAATCCACAGATCCCCGTCAGCACCCGGCCCTTAAGTTCAATTACCTGTCCACGGACCAGGACCGCAAAGAATGGGTGGAAGCCATAAGATGTGCCAGAAAAATCATGAATCAACCGGCCTTTAGCGAATTCAACGGCGGTGAAACATCTCCGGGCAGCCATATCCAGACAGATGAAGATATCCTTGAATGGGTGGCAAAGGATGCTGAAACAGCTCTGCACCCATCCTGCACCTGTAAAATGGGCAAAGATGACATGGCTGTTGTGGATCCGGACACCATGAAGGTTCACGGGGTGGAAAATCTGCGCGTAGTGGATGCATCTGTCATGCCCCATGTGACCAACGGCAATATCTACGCCCCCACAATGATGGTGGCGGAAAAAGCCTGTGACCTCATCCTGGGCAATACCATGGAGCCACCTTCAACTGCAGTTTTTTACCGACACAAACCCTGAAAAATCTTTACCCCCCCAACCGGCTCAACCGCTTTTATCAGCTGCCTGTTGGGGGGTTCGTTGTCTTAAGTTTGCTCAAAGCACCCAATACACAATTATTGAAGCAATTGAAGCTTTGGTGTCGTGGATAGCAATATTTCCTTTATTACAATAATACTTTATACATGATATAGTATTACCTAAAACTATACTTGAGATCGAAACCTTTAATCAGGATTTATTTTCACACTGGATTTATTTTCCTTGTACTCTATCTGTATTTATTTGTAATGTAGCTTATTTAATCATACTTACACTATTCTTATTTCGTTGGAGGACATATTAATGCCCCAAAAAAAAGCATCGTCTAAAAAGACAACAACTATATCAGAAAGTATGACTACTAGTTTTCCAATTGTTGGAATAGGTGCATCAGCAGGCGGTCTTGAAGCATACGAAACTTTTTTCAAAGCAATGCCTGCCAAATGCGGCATGGCTTTTATCCTCATTTCTCACTTAGACCCGACACATATCAGCATCCTGCCTGAACTGATAACAAAAAAAACAAAAATGAAGGTCACCCAGATCCAAGACGGTCAAAAAATTGAACCCGATCATGTTTATGTAATTCCCCCTAACAAAGATTTGAACATTTTAAATGGCAGGCTTTTTCTTAAGGAACTATCAATGCCCCGTGGCCTTAATCTTCCCATTGATAATTTTTTTAGGTCACTGGCTCAAGATCAGGGTGGCAAAGCTATTTGTATTATCCTTTCAGGAACAGGAACCGATGGTACTCTTGGTGTAAAAGAAATCAAAGGTTGTCTTGGCATGGTCATGGTTCAGGATGAAGACTCTGCCAAATATAATGGGATGCCTCGAAGTGCTATTGCAACAGGTCTTGCTGATTATATTCTCCCCGTGGAAAATATGCCGAAGCAACTCATAAAATATACCCAACACGCCATGTCAAAAAAAAGGACGACCATGGAAGTAATAGATAATGATTTTAAACTATCATTGAATAAAATCTATATTGAGCTAAGAACCCAGACAAACCATGATTTTTCTCATTACAAAAAAAATACGATCTGCCGCAGGATTGAAAGACGCATGCATGTCCACCAGATTGATGATATTAAAGATTATGTGA
The DNA here is from genome assembly GCA_018702715.1 of Desulfobacula sp. Lineage (GTDB taxonomy): Bacteria > Desulfobacterota > Desulfobacteria > Desulfobacterales > Desulfobacteraceae > Desulfobacula. Next base: position 1,682 of record JABIYQ010000340.1, read on the forward strand.
CTTATCTGACAAAAACAAACAGAGAAGTTCATATCCTGTTTAAAGATCTTCTGATAGGAGTGACCAGTTTTTTCAGGGATGGCGAAGCCTTTGAAAATTTAAAGAATAATCATCTAATAGATCTGTTACAGGGCAAACCGGATGATTACCAGGTCAGAATTTGGGTTGCAGGCTGCAGCAGTGGCGAAGAAGCCTTTTCCATCGCTATTCTTGTTCAGGAGTGCATGGAACAGATCGGTCGCCATTTTGATGTGCAGATTTTTGGCACGGATATTGATGAAGATGCGATTAATATCGCTCGTTCGGGTATTTATCCCTTAAGTATTTCAAGTGATATCAGCTCTGAACGATTAAAACGATATTTCACAGAGGAAGAAAACAATTACAAAGTAAAAAAATCTATAAGGGAGATGCTGGTATTTGCTCCCCAGAATCTGACCAAGGATCCTCCATTCACCAAGCTTGATCTTCTATCTTGCCGGAACCTATTGATTTACTTTGACCCGAAACTTCAAAAAAAAATATTGCCTATCTTTCATTACAGCATCAAAGAGGATGGCATTTTGTTTTTAGGGTCTTCAGAGTCCATTGGTCAGGCTGCCGACCTTTTTAAAATTAATGACAAGAAATGGAAAATATTCGAACGCCAGACTAGTTCGAATCCAGCCCGCCCCGTACTGGATTTTCCTGTTTTGCCTCAAAATGAAGAATTCGTTAATGAAACCAAAACTATTGTTGAATCAAAATTTACTGATATAAACAGCCTTAAAATAGTGCAAACTATTTTGGAACAGAGCGATACCCCGCCCTGTGCTATTATTGATCAGAAGAACAATATAGTTTATATCCATGGTCATACGGGTAAATATTTAGAGCCTGCTATTGGTAAAGCCAATTTTAATATTATGGAAATGGCACGACCCGGACTTAAAGCGGCTTTGGCTGCTATCATCCGAAAAGCGGTTACCCGCAAACAGGAAATTGTTCAAAAGGGTGTGGAAATACAGGAGAATAGCGGTTTTATTATAGTGGACCTTATTGTCAGACCCTTACAGGAATGGGGATCTATGAGAGGTCTTGTGATGGTGGCTTTTAAAGATGCTTCAAAAACGATTCCGAAAAAAACAGGCAAAGTAAAAACCCAAAAAAATAAACAATTGAAAAAAGTAGAGCAGGAACTGCAATATACAAAAGAAAATCTCCAGACCACTATTGAAGAACTGGAGACGTCCAATGAAGAGCTTAAATCCACTAATGAGGAACTACAGTCCACTAATGAAGAATTACAGTCAACAAATGAAGAGTTAGAGACATCTAAAGAGGAACTGCAATCACTTAATGAAGAGTCTGCCACAGTCAATGCTGAACTTCAAAGCCGAATTGATGAACTGTCAAAGACCAATGACGATATGAAGAACCTGTTGGATTCGACCCAGATCGCAACGATCTTTCTTGATATTGATCTTTGCATCAGGCGATTTACTCCAACAGCAACAAACTTGGTTCCTTTAAACAATACAGACATCGGAAGACCCATCAACCATTTTGCGACTATATTAAATGAAGTTAATCTGGTTGATTATTCCAAAAAAGTTCTAGATGACCTGAAGGTAAGAGAAAATATTGTGAGAGCCCAAAATAACAGGACTTTCAAGATGCGGATTTTGCCTTATCGTACCATCCAGAACGTAATTGACGGGGTGGTGATTACATTTGAAGATATTACTGAACAAATACAAATCAAGAATGAACGAAAAAATGCTGATTTCTTGCTGCATAAAACTGCCCAGCGTTTTAAACTGGCTTTGAAAAATCTGCCGATTATTGTGGCGGACATTGATCTAAAGCTTCGCTATACCTGGATTCATAATTTTCAGACTGACTTTGCGTATAAGGAAGTCATAGGGAAACGGGATGATGAAATCGATCAAAGCGAAGGAACCCTGCAGCTGATGCAGATGAAAAAACAAGTAATCGAAACCGGTAAAGTAGAACGAAAGATCATCACATTCCTACTACCAGACAAAAACCGTACGTATGATATTGCGATTCAACCGGTTTTTGACTCAGACGGCGAAATCATCGGGGCTACTTCTGCTGCATTTGATATCACCGAACAGGAGTCCACAAGACAAATACAGGCACCCACTTAATCGTGCGTTAGAATCATGTGAAAACCAACAGAACCGGAGATGCATATGACAGATAATAAATTTTTAGACCTGCGAAGACAGGCTGAAACATTATTAAAAGCAAAGGGTAAATATGCCTTGGCCTTTAATGATGACCCTCTTAAACTTATCCATGAGCTTCAAACATACCAAATTGAATTAGAACTACAAAATGAGGTATTGCACCAATCCCAGAAAGATCTGATGGAATCAAAGATACTGTATACTGAACTTTATGATTTTGCGCCTGTTGGTTATCTGTCTTTGGGTTCTAAAGGCTTGATTCTCAGTTCCAATCTGACTTTTGCTGATATGCTGTTAACACAAAAAAGCTATCTTATCAATCAATCTTTGTCTGCATTCGTTGCCATAGAAGACCAGGATATCTATTATAAATATAAAAAAAATATTGCCGTTTCAAAGACACCAAATTCCTGTGAACTTCGTTTGAAAAAAAAGGATGGAACGCTTTTGGAAGTTCGGTTGGAAAGTCGCATCGTATCAGATAGCTCCGGAGATATCGAAGAATATCGTATTGCAATAATGGATATCAGTGATCAAAAAGCTGCTGAAAAAGAAAAAGAAGAATACAGGATTCGATTATTACATGCCCAGAAAATGGAAGCAATCGGCACCTTGGCTGGAGGAATTGCCCATGATTTTAATAATATCCTTCATCCGATCATAGGGTTTACACAATTGTCCATTGATGAATTATCGGATGACAATCCAGTACAAGAAAATCTTGTGGACATTCTCCAGGGAGCCACAAGGGCCAGTGAATTGGTCGTACAAATTCTGGCGTTCAGCAGTCAAAGAGACAAAGAACCTATGGCGATCCCGCCGAAATCTCTAATCAAAGAAACGCTCAAATTTTTAAGATCCACTATTCCTTCCAATATAGAAATTATACAAGAGCTTTATGAAAGTGATGATTGCATCATGGGTAATGCCATTGATATTCATGAAATTATTATGAACCTTTGTACCAATGCCTACCATGCCATGGAAGATGCAGGAGGCCTGCTTAAAGTAAGTCTGAAGAGGGTTGAAGATCACAACCGGGATTCAAGTTTGCCTTCTGGCGATTATTGTTGTCTGAGCATTAGCGATACTGGTATTGGCATACCTTTGGGAATTATCAATCAAATATTTGATCCCTATTTTACAACAAAAGAGATTGGAAAGGGTTCAGGTTTAGGGCTATCTGTTGTTCATGGTATTGTCAAAAAATATAATGGAACCATTACGGTGAAAAGTAATCCCTATAAGGGAACTATTTTTAATATATTTCTTCCCATAACCTCTGAACAAAAACCAAAAGAAGAGCGTTCTTTGGATCAAGTGATTACAGGCGGTAATGAAAGGCTGCTATTTGTTGATGATGAAAAAACAATTGTAAAATTTGGAATTCGGTATCTTGAACGACTTGGCTATAAAGTAATGGGAACAACAAGTAGTATAAAGGCCCTGGAAATGTTTAAATCCGATCCAGACAAATTTGACCTTGTCATTACAGATATGGCAATGCCGAAAATGATGGGGAAAGAACTTGCGCAAACATTAATTGATATCCGCCCCGATATTCCAATTATCATTTGTACGGGATATAGTGATCAAATAGATCCTGCAACAGCTGAATCTATCGGCATTAGAAATTATATCGCCAAACCAATTATGGGTGATATGCTGGCTTTAAAGGTACGGGAGATTCTTGACAAATGACCCTGTTAATTAAATTATGTAACTGCTCATGATTCTATAAGTTAAAATTAACTTTCAACAACATCGTCATATTAAAATGAATTCATTGACACGACTTTTTTCTGATAATAAAAGTATGTGAATATTGTATGAACAATCGAATATTTTTTTAATTTAATAAACTACCCCGCCGCAAGCAGCGGGGTATCGATACAGGATACGATCAATTTAAACGTCGCAAGCGACGGGGTATTAAACCCGAGCTTCGCAATAAATAGCGAATGGAAAAATGAAAATATTGTTTGCAGCATCCGAAGATGCATGGGGTGGCTTTTTGAATCGGGTAAAAAGATTATTGCCGGAACACGAATTTATTGCGCAGGGATGTTTTGAGATCACAGATCTTTCCGGTTTTGATATATTAATACCCACCATGTCCAAAGTGACCCAAACCGTCCTTAAGACAGCGGACAGATTGCGATTGATCCAGCAATGCGGCGCAGGGCTTGAACTTGTGGATATTCATGCTGCCAGTGAACAGGGAATTTTTGTTGCAAATGTTCCAACGGATATCTCGGGTAATGCCGATTCCGTGGCAGAAATTGCAATATACTTAATGATCGGTTTATCCCGCAATATAGAAGGAATGCAAGAAAGCCTTAAAAACCGGATCATGGGCGGGCCAATGGGGATCTCGTTAAAGGGGCGTACTGTGGGGATAGTAGGACTCGGCGGTATTGGAAAGGCATTGATCCATAGACTAAGGCCGTTCAATGTTAAACTCATTGGTATTAAACAGTCCAATCCTGAACAAGCGCAAATGCAATTGAATCTGGACTGGGTGGGTGGCCCTGACGATCTTGATATCCTTCTTGGACAATCTGATTATGTTGTTTTATGTCTTCCTTTAAATCATTCCAGTCAAGGGATGATTAATAAAAAAACATTGAAGCTAATGAAAGTTAATGCTTTTTTGATCAATGTATCAAGGGGTGGCCTTGTGGATTATGCAGCCTTGAAATCTGCGTTAAAAAAAAAAGAGATCGCAGGTGCCGGGCTGGATGTCTTTTGGGAAGAACCCCCTGATCCTACAGATGAAATATTTCAATACAATATCATGGCAACACCTCATATCGGCGGTGCTACAGATGTTTCCATGCAGGGCATTGCTGAATCGGTTGCTATGAATATCGATCTAATTGCCAAGGGTGAAATACCAGTTAATACACGTATTAATCCCTTATAAATTATAACTCAACTTTCTGAGTTGACAAATTTGAGTGGGGTCAGGCTTGCGTAGTTGCGTTTATTCTTCAATAAAC
>JABIYQ010000315.1 GCA_018702715.1 Desulfobacula sp.
CTTCCGCCATAAGCGGTGTTACCTCTCCCATCATTGCATTGGGTATGATGATCCCCACAGGTCCGATAATAACATCTGCTTTTTTAACCGTCTGAACAATTGCATTACTGCCGGAAGCCCCTTTATTTGCTTTTGCCTTTAGCATCTGAGCTGTTGCTATGGCATTGGTTCCAAGAGCTATGATTTCTATTCTCTCTTCAAACCGTTCTTTAAGCTTCTTAATAATAGCAGACCCTATTCCACCACCCTGGCCATCAATAACACAAACTTTCTTTTGATTTTTTACTCCCATATCTTTTGTTTACCTTTAGGTTTTCAAAGAACCTTTAATAATCTTTTCAACTTCTTTAAAAATCTTATCTTCAACCTTGTCCATGGTGGCGTTGCCATCAATGACAATAATTTTTTCAAGATGCTTTAATGTGTCAAATGCCTGAAAATAATTTGCTCTGACCTTTTTCATAATATCTATTTTCTCATACATTTCAAAATTGCTGCGGCTTGATTTGATTCTCTCAAAACAAAGATCCGGATCAACATCAATAAAAATCGTTGCATCAGGCCTTAAAATATCTGCATTCAGGGAGTTTGCATGAATCACCCATTTCATATCAATATATTGTGCATGATAGGCATAGGATGAAAAATAATATCTGTCACACAATACTATTTCACCCTGTTTTACTTTAGGCTGGATTCCATTGTCATGATTTACCAGATGATCTGTCCTGTCCGCAGCAAAAAGAGAGGCAATCGTTCTTTGATCCGTTGCAACTTTTCCGGATAGCATCTGCCGGATGAGTGATCCAATGGGGCCGTCAGTGGGCTCAAATGTCGAATAAATATTGTTTCCCATTGCCTCCAGTCGTTTTGATATCTTTTTTATCTGTGTACTTTTTCCAGAGCCGTCAATGCCTTCAAAAACAATAAATCTGCCCTTGCTTTTTACATCCAAATTTTTAACCCCCGATCTTTTATCCTGTATTATCCATATCCTTGAAACGCAATATATAACAACATACATGTTTCTTAGCAAGCATTTGAGTTCTTCCATAAATTTTTTTATATTGTCCAGTGCCTAAAACTAAATCTGCCACCTAATTTTTATCTGCCTGGGGAAACCAGACGTTTCCGTTCCATCCTTGGCCACCAGCAAAGTGTCAGATGCAAGGCGACAAAGAGCGACGACTGAGGCGTATAAGCCATACGCCGCAGGGAGGAGCGATCGAAGGCAACGTAGCAGGTGGCACTTTGATGGTGGATCAAGGCTAAAAAGAGACTTGCTATCATTACCAAACCGGTTTATTAAAGTTAAGTTAAAATTCTAACTTCTAATATTTCAGGTGGGATATGGCATATGATGTAATTATTGTTGGTGGTGGTCCTGCAGGGCTTTTTGCAGCCTATTATTTAAAAATGCATTCCAAGCTAAATGTATTATTAATCGAAAAAGGCAAAAGCCCTTTTAAAAGAAAATGCCCTAATCATAATCTCCAAAAATGCATTCAATGCGATCCTTGCAATATTCTTTCTGGAATCGGTGGTGCCGGCCTTTATTCAGATGGCAAGCTTAATTTTATTCCCAGGCTTGGAAAAACCGACTTAACTCAATTTATGCCCTTAAGTTCTGCAAAAGACCTGATTGATGAAACAGAAGAAATTTTTACAAAATTCAAAATGGATGGACCTGTTTTCCCCACCAACATCGAAGCGGCAAAACAAATCCGAAAAGAGGCAAAAAGGGTTGGAATTGACCTTCTTTTGATCAAACAAAAACATTTGGGCTCTAATAATCTTCCGGGCTATATTGACGAGATGGCTAAATATATACTATCAAAAGGACTTGAAATAAAAACCCAAGAAACCGTAGTCGATATAATCGAAAAAGACGGCTGTATCCAGGGTGTTATAACTGATAAAGATAAATATGAGGCCTCCAATGTTATTCTGGCGCCCGGTAGAATCGGGGCAAACTGGATGGCCTCGGTTGCAACAAAACACGGGATCAACCTGAGTCAGAGAGGAATAGAAGTCGGGGTCAGAGTTGAAGTCCATAATGATATTATGGATGACCTTTGTAATATTATTTATGATCCAACATTTTTTATCCAGACACCCACTTATGATGACCAGACC
>JABIYQ010000503.1 GCA_018702715.1 Desulfobacula sp.
CCAATAATCTACATCTTTTTTTACAAAAATAAAATTAGCGGAAAAATTCCAAAAATTGTTTTTTGTTTAATTTCTGTCTCTATTGTTTTTGTTCCTTACAAACTATTGGAGAACTTCACTGAGAAGGAAAGGGAAGTTTCCTCTCACGAAATGTATAGATCAATTAACTATAACCAACAATCTTTATTGTGGGGTAATTATTTTGAAGAAAGTACTCAGGGACCTATGCTTGTATGGAGTACTTTGGGAGCACCCGGATATGCTTTACCCGTGAAAAGACTCGCACATGGATTTAGGGATCTAATTAATCAGTTTGATTCTTGAATCTTTAAATGCCTTTACCTTTTCAATTGTATCATCATCTGAATAATTGTTCACAATAATCATTTCCCAATCAGAATATGACTGGCACAAAACAGAATTAATACATCTTTTAATAAAATTCCCGTGATTATATGTTGGAACAATGATAGAAAAATAAGGCATAATCAGCAGACAGTCCTATTATGAAAAATGTTTTTTACAAAAAAGTAAAGTATCATCAATTTCCTGTACAAAATTATCAATCAAATCAAAACCAGTCTGCGTTATTTTATCAATATTATACTCTAAATTTTCAAAAGTTTTTTCTTTTGCCATGGGTTTTAATATTAATGGTCGAAAACCTAATTGTTTTTCAGCACGCAAGGCAATTAAATTTGCCATTTCAATAATTTGCATGGAACAATTTCCACCAAGATTAAACAGTCCTTCCTTAATTAGATCTTTGTCTATAGTTAAAAAATGATCCAATGCCCTGCATACATTTAAAAGAGTGATAAAATCCCTTTTTTGTAATCCGCTTGACTTTAATATGATTTCCCCATTGCACGCTATCTGATGACACAAATCATTTACAAGCAAGGACCATCTGTTAATATCAGGGCTCTCAGGCGCACCGAATCCATTGGAAAGTCGAAGAACAATTCCAATGATTTTCCCCTCATCATGGGCAGATAAAACAAAATCCTCGGAAACCCTGTGTGTTATTGCGTAAGGGTGTACTGGTCTTGGGATAGTTTTTTCGGTGATCTTCCCACAAAGCGGTGCCCCATAAACATGTGCAGTTGAAAAATAAATAATTTTTTTTACTTTTTGTTGTACGGCAGCTTGAAGCAAACGATACGTATTCCCGGCATTAACCTCTAACGCTTTCTCAGGATTCCGGGCACATTCAATTTCATTCATTCCGGCAAAATGAACGATGCAATCAATGCCTTCACAGGCTTTATAAAGATCAGAATTCAGGGACATATCCACTTCAAGAATATTTCTTTTTTTTATCCATTTCGGGAATACCGCTCTCTTTTTGCGGGTGGTAATAATTATTTCAACATCTTTTTTCCCCGATAAAAATCTTGACACTCTTCCCCCTACATACCCCAAGCCTCCTGTTACAAGTATCTTTTGACTCATATTGTCCTTGATTTTTATTTCCATAAAAAAGGAAAATCAGGATTGGTATAATCATGACTTTCAGATTCTTCTGGTTCATGAACCATATCAGCACAGTTAGCCAGAATTGAAGGCGTGCTGCCAATACCTTGGAACCCATACCAGAGAAAAGGAGGTACCTGGACAAGGTAATAATTATCAGGCCTGCCCAGAACTAAAGTTTCGATTTTACCCTTTGATCTTGAATGCTCTCTATCATCATAAAATGCCAGCTTGATTTGGCCCAAAGGCACAGCAAAATTCTGGGTCATTTGCTTGTGACGTTTCCAGGCCTTAATTTTCCCAGGCAGCACTTCGGAAAAATAAACCTCTCCGAATTCACACAAAGGTCCTTCATTTCTTATCATGTGCAGCACTGATCCGCGTTCATCTGAAATCTGTGCAAGGGGGACTATTCTAACCCCTTCGATTTTTGAAATTTTGGGATTATTAACTATTTTGACCATTCCAGACCCTTTGACTGAGCTTTGGCAACATATGCCTTAAGCTGATCCAGAGATATTTTCCTGGTCCTATTCAAAGCCTGGTCCAACGATTTATTATAATATGCCTCATACCATTTCGCAGTCATTTCTATTGTCTCATCAAATGATAAGACAGAATGCCACTTAAGTTTATGCAATGCTTTATCGCAGCAAAGCTTAAGCAAAGAACTTTCTTTCTTGAAATTATCAGTATTTTCAACTTTCCAGGAAGCGCCTTTCAAATATTGGGCCATGTTATCAAGCACTGATCGGACAGTATATACACTGTCAGACAAAGGACCAAAATTAAACGCTTCCTGATATTTGCCCAGAGAATCGGGTGAATCAGCCATTAATTTTGCTCCAAGCCAGAGATACCCGGAAAGCGGTTCAAAAACATGCTGCCATGGCCTGGTTGCAACGGGGTTACGAATAACAACAGGCTGATTATCAGACCATGCACGTACAAGATCAGGAATAATTCTATCTTCAGCCCAATCACCGCCGCCAATGACATTACCGGCCCTGGTGCTTGCAACCCTCTTATTGTTATCTGAAAAATATGATGCATTATAGCTTTTAATAACAAGCTCTGCACATCCCTTTGAAGCACTGTAGGGATCATCCCCTCCTAATGTATCGTTTTCCCTGTATCCCCATATCCATTCTGAATTATGATAACATTTGTCACTGGTAATAATCACTGCCGCCTTAACATCTGTAGACAACCTAATTGCCTCAAGAACATTTAATGTTCCCGTTGTATTGGTTATAAATGTCTGCAAAGGCGAGTCATATGACTTCCTTACAAGAG
>JABIYQ010000235.1 GCA_018702715.1 Desulfobacula sp.
AATTATATATTGAAAGCAAAAAAGATCCGGATTTGACGATTGACTATTGTTATGTCCCTGCACAAAAAGAGTTTAAACGTCTGTTAATTCTATCATCGGCGGTTCATGGGATAGAAGGGTATGTAGGAAGTGCTGTACAGCAAATGTTTATGGAGGAACTGTTTGAAAAAATAAACTTGTCTGACATGGGTGTTCTTTTAATACATGGAATGAATCCTTATGGATTTAAATATAATCGGAGAGTGTCGGAAAACAATGTTGATTTAAACCGTAATTGTTCAAATGACAGCAAACTTTATAAAAGCATTAATGCCGGATACTCAGATTTATACAACATGCTTAACCCTAAAGGAGAAGCTAACCTTAAAAGTATTAAAAATATGTTTTTCCAGGTAAATGCGATACAAAAGATAGTTCAATACTCCATGGGCACTTTAAGACAGGCAATTTTACAAGGTCAGTATCAGTATCCGGAAGGGCTCTATTTTGGCGGCAATGGACTTGAGCCTTCAATCAAAACGATTACACCGGTTTTAAAACAAATTACAGATAACTATGGGATTGTATTTAATATTGATCTGCATACGGGATATGGAGCAAGGGGAACATTGCATCTTTTTCCAAACCCCATTGAAGATAAAAAATTAAAAGATGACATTGAAACAATATTTTCCGGTAATCACATTGATTGGGGTGATGGAGATGATTTTTATACGGTTACCGGAGATTTTACTTCGTATATAGGAGGGATTATTCCAAATAAATATTATATCCCTATGGTATTTGAATTTGGGACTCTTGATAGCCAGACAACAATGGGATCAATAAAATCATTACATAATATGATTGTTGAAAACCAGGGGTTTCATCATAATTACAAAACTAAAAAAAATGAAACCAAAATTAAAAAGACTATACTTGAAATGTATTATCCCTCCTCAGAAAAATGGAAATCAAAAGTTATTGAGGATGCAAGAATAATTTTATCTAAATCAATGAAACAATTTAGTTCCATAGAAAGGTAAATGATAAAATACATAAAGGACAGGTATTATGTCAAAAGTCGCTATTATAAGGTGTGAATCGTACGAATACGATGCCGTAAAAAAATCTATGGAAAGAGGCATCTCGCTTTTAGGCGGTATCTCTCAATTTGCACAAAAAGGCGAAAATATCTTATTAAAGCCCAACATCCTTATTGGTGACGTCCCCAAAAAGTGTGTTACAACAAATCCTGCTGTTTTCAAAGCAGTGGCCGAAATACTGATAAATACCGGAGCTAATGTTAGCTATGGTGATTCACCAGCAATCGGTAGCACTTTAAAGGCTGCAAAGAAAACCGGATTGGCTCAGGTTGCAGATGAACTTAACATCAAGTTGGCAGATTTTAAAACGGGTGTTGATGTGTTTTTTGATAAAGGGATTCAAAACAGAAAATTTACCATTGCAAAAGCCGTATTTGATAATGATACTGTAATCAGTCTTCCAAAATTAAAAACCCATGGACTGGAGAAATTTACAGGTGCTATTAAAAATCAGTTTGGATGTGTTCCCGGGGTTCTTAAAGGGGAATTTCATTTAAAACTACCCAGTGCTGATGATTTTGCAAAAATGCTTGTTGATTTGAACAATTTTATCAGACCAAAGCTCTATATTATGGATGGCATCTATGCCATGGAAGGGAACGGACCAAGAGGTGGAACTCCAAAAAAAATGAATATCCTTGTTTTTTCTTCTGATCCGGTTGCCTTGGATGCAACTATTTGCCGTTTAATCAACGTAAATCCAGAAAATGTTCCCACAACAAAATATGGTATGCAGACTGGAATGGGATCATTTCTAGAAGAGGATATTGAGCTGATCGGTGATGATTTTAAAAGTTTTTTTACCAAGGATTTTAAAATTAATCGAAGACCTGTAAAATCTTATAAACCAGGTTTCTTTTCAGATTTTATGAATAATCGATTAGTGTCTAAACCTCACATTGATGCAGAAAAATGTGTTCGATGCGGCGTCTGTGTAAATATGTGTCCTGCAAATCCAAAGGCTGTTTTTTTTAAAGATGATGATAAATCAATTGTCCCCGTATACAACTATGATAATTGTATACGATGCTTTTGCTGCCAGGAAATGTGCCCGGAAAGTGCTATACAACTGAAAACACCCATTTTAAGGAAAATATTAAAAATATTTTGAGTTTGAAATTACGCTTGGTGTTTTGGTATGCGAATCATTCTTTTACGCAATTTATGGAATTACAAGATTTTTCGTTATTTTGCCTGGCAGTCCAGGACAACATATGGGATAGTTAAAGA
>JABIYQ010000303.1 GCA_018702715.1 Desulfobacula sp.
GGATTGAAAAAGATTTTTTGCAGCAGTGATTCTTTAAACTCCGGTGAATATTCTGTTATCATGTAACCTCTCTATCGCCCTATCAAATTGTAAACTTTTTTGTTCAATTGAGGCGACAACTACCCTGACACATAGGGAAACCATGATTTAATCTCATGGTTTGGACCTTTTTTGTTTTGGAATGAGGGGTTAAACAATCTGGAGACCGGTTTCAAGAATTTCTCTTACAAAAGGATCATCTTTAGTAAAGCTTCTTTAGAAGTTAATGATTCTGAAAGTAACTTTGATCGCAACTGAAATTGTTGAAGGACCCCCTTAAAATCCCTGATCACCAAAAATTTATAAACGGTTCAACTGTCAGGGCTTTTTGCGTTTGATCATAGCTTTGCCAAATGAAAAAGCTATGTTTCAATCGCCATTTATCGAAGATGCCAGCACTGGCATTTCCGACAAATAGAACACCAGCGATTTAATTATTTAATAACAATGGTTTATACGATTTTTTTTATGAAAATTGAATTAATAAAAGTTTCAATATTTTTTTTCAGAAATTTGTTTTTTCGTTAACTCTAAATTTGCCTGGTTTATTTTAATGATATCAAGACCAAAATCAATCATTTCATAAATACAAATGCCGTCAACTGTCAGAGCCCCGTCGGCAATAACGGAATAATCATCATTTCCACTGGAGATTTCTTTTATGTGGGCATGGAGTTCTATCTTTTTATTTGATGGTATGATTTGCCCCCTGTAGATCCATTCATGACATTGGCCGGGACTCATTCGAGGTTCATAGCCGTTCATGGGGATATCAAATTTTTCAAGCAAAAAGAAACGGATCATTTGAATAAAAGATTCTATTCCTAAAGAGCCCGGGCACACAGGGTCCTGATAAAAATGTGCATTAAAAAACCATTCTGATGAATCTACTATTTTACTTGCCTTCACATACCCTTTTCCATATATGCCGCCATCAAGACTTAAAGCCTTAATGTCATCAATCATCCGCAATGCTTTTGATGGCATGCCCGTATTTTTGCTGTCATGTTTATCATCCGGTGATATAGGAGCATCTTTTTTGAAGTGCAGAGTTTTTGCAGTTTCAATATCTTTTTGGGGTAATACATATTTGTCAAAGCGGCTGTCCCTGATTCCAATCTGATTTGAAAGAGCCTGACCAGTAAAAAAACCAAAATGGGTGGTGCCTTTATAGACGCTTTTTTCATTCTTTATTACGTCCATATCAAAATTCTGAATGATCATATTTCCGGCTTTAGATACATCAGTCATCCGGCATTTGATGGTGAGGGTACCGCAATCTTTTGACAGGGGTTCAATCAGTTCTGCCTCGCCACCCAGATTTCTAAAATACAATCTGTCGTCACTTTCAAGGGCGGAACCTGCATAGGCTGCAAGCCAGCCGCAGGGCTGGAGTGCGATTTCAAGCAGGATACAATAAGGCAGGGACGAGGTCCTGTTGGCTTTAAAAAACCATGCATCTTCCGGAACATCATATTGTGTTTCAATCCAGCCTCCTGGTTTCATTGCCCATTGTGTGTGATCAGCCTTAAGTACGCTGTCCATGAAAAAATAAGGAGGCCTGGGAAGTCGGGCAATCTGCCTTTCTTTATCAAACAGGGTATATTTTTCTCCAAATGCCTGGGAAGGCTTTCCCTGGGCAAAAGCAAGAATGGATTTTTTTGAAAAAAGAGGTTTGTTTTTGAATTTTTCTTTTAAGGATGGGTCTGTAATTGCTTCAAATCCAGTGATACTTGCAACAACAATATTTTCTTCATTCAAAAAGGTAAAATACCCTTTTATTTTATTTTTAGTTTCTTCATTCACAGTAAAGAGAATTCGGATATTATTCTTTAGCGCTTTAAAAGATGAATACAGGCGAAAATTGGCAATAAAGCTGGGCAGACAGACCTGTCCGGTCCTTTCATGAGACCAGAGTATAGCTGCCTGGAATGCTGTATCCAGCATCATGGGTTCAATATTCCATTTTGAATGAAAGGTTTTTTTAAACCATTGCCCGGGAGAAGGGGAAAGGCAGGTAAGAACCTCAATTCCTTTTTCTGAATAACCATTGATGGATTGTATTCCCTGAAGTTCTTTTCCATGGAAGAGAATATCAGAATAAGCCTGTTTTATGGTTTTAGGAAAGGGTTTTAACTCCATGAAAGCAGCTTTAGACAGGGCGGGTGGTTTTGGCAACCGATCTTTTAATATAATGGTACAATTTGAATGAATAAAGGATGGATTATCCAAAGCACCTGATGTAATTGTGCTGGGCATTTTAAAGTCGTTTTTGCCTGGCTTGCATTTTCCCAGATTAATATGTATATCCAGCTCATTTCCCCCGGGTTTTATGCCTTTTAAAAGTCGCATGTTATCCATTCCGGAAAACATAAGGCCGGGATTATTTTTCTCTGCTGCATGTGCATGGCATTCCATTAATAAAGCAAAAGGGACAATAGGTTCTCCTGCTATTTTGTGGTCAGCTAAAACAGGGGTTGATGAAAGGCCGAAGGATAATGTCATAGCCTTTGAAAGACCGGGTTCCTTTGGTTTTTCTTTTTTTAAAACCTGAGCCCCAATGATCACTTCAGGGTCATTTCCCTCAATATTCCCCATTTCCTTTAATAATTGCTCAGCCCCGTCCTTTAAGGGAATAAGTTCAATACCCTTTTTTAAAAATTCTTTTTTTAAAGATGCTTCCACCATCCCACCTTCCCAGGGACCCCAGTTAATGGACAAAAATTTACAATCTGAGTTTTCAAAGGCAAGTTTTTGTGCGGTTTTATTTAAAATTTCATTTGCCATTGAATAGTCGCACTGGCCCTGGTTGCCCAGCCGGGCAGCAATGGAAGAGAATAAAACAAAATATTTGAGTTTATCAGGCTTTGATGCTGATATAAGCACTTCAAGGCCTTTAACTTTTGTCTCAAGTACATGGCAAAACTGATCCATTTGTTTATCAATGATCAGTTTGTCCTCAAGAACCCCTGCACCATGGATGACAGCAGTTATATGGTTGAACTCTTTTCGTACTGCCTTAAAAATTGTCTGGATTTCTTTTGGATTTCTGATATCTGCTGAAAAATATTTCACCTTTGAACCGTGTTCAGTCATTAATTGAATATTTTTTTTGACTTCACGGTTGGACACGATTTTTTTATATATTTTTTGTATATCAGATGGTTTTGGTGACAGGTCTTTGAATTCATTAATCAGTATGGCTTTTTTCAGCAAGCCGGGATCTTGAATATCTCTGGCCCATTTTGGTTCAAAGGATGGCGCTTTTGATCTTCCTATAAGAACAATAACCGGTGAATATTTTTCTGCCATTTCAATGGCGCATGCTGCGGTAACACCCTTGGCACCGCCTGTAATAACAACAACATCAGAAGAAGTAAGGTCAATCGTGGTTTTATTTAATTTTTGATCCACCAGGGTTGGAATATTACAGTTGTCCCCATCCAGTCCCATCTCAACTTCACCTTGGGTCATCATTAAAGAGACGGCAGCTTCAGCATTTTCCAGGCATTTTTCAAGAGAATCCGGCATGTCCAATGCCCTGCATAAAATATTTTTCCATTCAAGGCCGGCTGTTTTTGCAAACCCCGCAAGTCCACCATAATATGGATCAGTATGAAAGGTCTCGTTTGTAAACCCAAACCTGCCGCCCAAAAAGGAGATAGTTGATATAAAAGCACCTTTTTTTGTGGCGGAATCCATTAAGTAACCTGCATTCTTTTTTACCAGCAAAAACGCGGATTTTAAAAAATTCAGGGCTGTATCCGGGCTATTTTTTTTGAAAGCATCGGGCAAAAGTACGATTCCTGCAGCATCCGGCAATTGGGGGATATCTCCTTTGCTGATATCAATCAGAGCTGCATCGATTCCTGATTTTTCAAATTCTGCCTTAAATCGTGTGGCTATCTTTGAGCTGTCTCGTGTAATATAGACTTTTTTTTTAGCCGGCAACTCTATTTTGGCACCATTATAAAACCGAATCTGATTAGTGGGGTATTCCTTTAGAGAAACAACCTGGCGAGTCAGTTTTTTATCCAGGCTTGCTGTA
>JABIYQ010000605.1 GCA_018702715.1 Desulfobacula sp.
AAGAGATGCGCATGCATACAAGTTTGAAACCGGAGTGTACTTCTGTACATGAGGCCCACTCTTAAAATTTGGCAAACTTTTGTAGCAACGCAGTAGATGGGTGAGTTTTCGTTCAAACACTAATTATTGTTTGAATGAAGATCAATTCCAGTGTATAGTTTTGTCATAAGGCACCACCTTTTGTTTTTTTGCCGAAATAAAGCATAGAACTCATTTGATTCTATACAGAGTTTAGTTCAAACTCTTTAGGAGCTTGCCTTTTAAATGGTTATGCAACTTTTGGGGTCAGACCCCAAAAGTTGCATAACCCTAAATATTTGCCAAACATTTGATTATTCTGGAATGAAAAATGAAGACGTTTTTGTTTTATGATATTGAAACCAGCGGATTAAACCCGGCCTTTGATCAGATTCTTACCTTTGCCTGCATCCGGACGGATCTTGAACTCAAAGAGATCGACAGGCAAACCATCACCATTTGTTTGCGAAAGGATATCGTGCCTTCACCACAGGCATTTTTAACCCATGGCTTAACCTTTGATGAATTATCCCTTGGAATCAATGAGTATAAAGCAGCTTTTAAAATTCATAAAATCTTAAATACACCCGGCACCATAAGCCTTGGGTATAATTCCCTTGGATTTGACGATGATTTTTTAAGATTCACGTTTTATCGCAATCTTTTGGATCCATATAGCCATCAATATGCCAATGGGTGCTCAAGAATGGATATCCTGCCCATCACAGTTCTTTTCAGGGTATTCCATCCAAAAAGTTTAAACTGGCCTCAAGTTGATGGTAAACCAAGCTTAAAGCTTGATTTGATCACAAGGGAAAATAAATTTGTTACATCCGGAAGAGCCCATGAGGCACTCAATGATGTTGAAGCTGTGATTGAACTGAGTAAAATAATGGTTCAACAAAAAGATATATGGAATTATTGTCTGGATTTTTTTAATAAAACCCGGGATGAGGTAAGAATACATAATATTGAAAAAAAACTGGATATCGGAAATAAGCGATTCCTAAATTGCCTGATGTTGTCGGCATCTTTTGGGTCAAAGACAAATTATATGGCGCCGGTTATTTATTTAGGATCATCTTTAGCATATAAAAACCAAAGCCTGTGGCTAAGGCTTGATTCAGATGATATTTTAGGCATGGATGCAAAACTGGCTATAAAGGATACCTATGTCATAAGAAAGCGGCCTGCAGATGCTTTGATCGTTCTGCCGGCCCTGGAAAGATTTTTGGATAAACTGCCCGAAGAATCCAGGAAAGCGACACGCATAAATATTGAGAAAATTTGTGCCCATAAAGAAAAATTTTTTGAATTTGTACAATATCATCTTGGGTTTAAATATCCCAATATTCCTGATTTGGACCCGGATGCAGCCCTTTATCAGGATGGTTTTTTTTCCTTTCACGAGAAAAAAGAAATCAATTTGTTTCATAACACATGGCGCGATTTAAGCTCTGGGAGCTTAAAGTTGGCAAATGTAAATCCGGATAAAATAAAAAGCATACAAAAAATAAAAAGTCCCAGAATAAAAATTTTGGCAAATCGTATCCTGGCTCGGAATCTTGCTGATATGAAAGGGCATACTAGCCAGACAGAATCCAGTCAAAACCCTGAATTTAATCAACAGTTTAATCAACATATGGACAGGCTGAAATCTTCTTTGGAAAAAGATCAGATCATAGGATACAAAAATGATGTAAAATTTAATTACAGGCAAGGATTAGAGGCGTTAATAGAAACTAAAAAGACCCTTTTAAATCCAAATCAGGATCAAAAACAGATGCTTGAATGGTTGAAAAGAGTTATTGAAACCCTGTGATTTGCCTGTGACGAAATATTCAGGTTATAATAATTTTTCCGGCTACAAAATATTCAGGCAGTAAATGCGTTAACAAATACTGCCCGAATGAATTTTGCAAAGCTTATTTTACAGCGTCTTTTAATGCTTTACCAGGAACAAACTTAGGCACATTTCTTTCAGGAATGTTAATTTCTTTGCCTGTCTGGGGATTTCTTCCTTTTCTGGCCTTTCTATTGGCTGTTTTAAATGTTCCAAAGCCAACAAGTGTAACAGAGTCTTTAGCGGCAAGAGCTGCTGTGATTGATTTAATTGTGCAGTCTACTGCAGCCTGAGCTTCTTTTTTACTGTTTAGTACTTCTGCAACTTTGTTGATTAAATCGCCTTTGTTCATCGTAGCACTCCTTTTTTTAGGTTTTAGAAATTTTTACAATTTGACTTTTAAAACATTTTCTAAAATAATGTAACTCAAACCTGCATTTAGCGTACGTTACGTCGTTGAGAAGGGCGTGTCAAG
>JABIYQ010000439.1 GCA_018702715.1 Desulfobacula sp.
CAGAGATCTGTCTGGACGAAATAGACGAGGAAACCGACAGTGTTTACCTCTTCCCTTTCTGCCAGGAAGATTTCAGGCGCATCAACGTACTTGGCCAGGGATTTGATAAAAAACTGGTCAATGATGAAATTTTATCAAAATTTTTCTAACCGATAAAATGGTAACCAAATAAATGAAAAAAGCAATTCTATATTTTAACAATATCAAACTCAATCCTTCCCAGATTCAAAAATTGCGGGGATATGTGGGCAATGTATTTGCCGAGCATGATCTTATCCATAACCATGATTCTGATTCCGGGAAAAGTATTTACCGATATCCCCTTATTCAATTTAAGATTATTGATCATACACCGTGCATTGTTGCATTGACAGAAAAAGCGGTTCAGGTTTTTAGCAAAATTTTTATGAGTCTGGATGAAATTGTCATTGAGGGGAAGGTCATTCCCGTCTTTGAAAAAGATTTAAAGGTGGAAAGCACGGAATTTGGCTTTTCAGATGAGATGTTTATGTATGAATTTGTGGGAGCTCCCTGGATGAGTTTGAACCAGAATAATTTTAAGCGGTTTATTGCGCTTAAAAATGAGCGGGAGCGAAAAAAACTCTTAAACCGGATTCTGGTTGGCAATATTTTGTCCATGTCCAAATATCTCGGAGTTCATCTGGAAAAAGAACAAATAATACAGACAGATACCCAGTTAAAACAGACAAAAGCAATTCTCAAAGGAAAACAGATGATGGGTTTCAAGGGCATATTTAAAGCTAATTTTATGATTCCGAATTACCTCGGTCTTGGGAAATCTGTCTCAAGAGGATTTGGAACTATAAGGAGATTGATATGATAAAAGCCATAGCCGAGCTTGGCCGGTATGCCAAAGAAAACAATCCGGAATTAACTGACTTTGATATCTGGCTGGAGGACTCCTTTGATGGCGGGAAATATGACATCGTCTTTTTTATCGTTCTGGAAAAGGAGAGTGAACAGGCAGGGTGGAAATATGCGAATATCGATATCAGTGAAAACGACAGGTTTTTAAAAAACAAACTGATTTATAAGCGGGGTGCTTCAAGGGGAACCGATAAAACCCCGACGGCAAAAGTGGCTAAAAGCATATCCGGAACCTATCATCAGAAAATAAAGGCCTGGTTTGAAACAAACAAGGACGCATCTTTCTTAAAAGGGCCGGAAAAAGAGTTCTTAAGCCAGATTCTGGAACAGCTCTCCTCCCGGGAAGAAGAGATCATCAGCGACCTTGAGGAAAAGCACAGGCAAATTGATGCAAAAGGGGTGGTTCTATCCTTGCAGTTTATTGAAAATTCAAGTCGAAAATATATTGGAGATTATGAGTTTATTTCCGGGTTTATTGTTCAAGAAAGCAAAATCGCTTATAAATTTTCAAAAACATTTAAAAAATATTCTTTTTCCACTGATAAAATCTGTTCTGTATGTAATGACTTAAAGCCCGAGGTGTTTGGGTATTTCACCGCACTGGGGTTTTACACAGTTGATAAACCGGGAATGGTTACCGGTGGGTTCCGGCAGGATCAAAGCTGGAAAAATTATCCGGTCTGCCTTGACTGCGCCCTTGATATTGAGACCGGAATAAAATTTAAGGAAGAATACCTGGATTTCAGGTTTTATGGCTTTCGATACTATCTTATACCCACCATCATCCATGGAGAGGGAAAATCTGAAATAATTGACACCATTACCGAATACCAGAAAGAACTGAAAATAAATAACGAATTAAAAACACATGTTTTAAAGCCGGAAGAAGATGTCCTTGACCTCTTAAAAGAGTATCAAAACCATGCCCATTTTAACCTGGTGTTTTATGATAAGCCCAACAAAGGTGTTTTCCGAATTCTTGAAAGCATAGAAGAGGTCTTCCCCTCAAGGATCAGGGCCTTATACGAAACAAAGGAATTCGTGGACGGCCTGTTTATGTTTAGACTGCCTGAAAAAGATGGTAAAAGGATTTTCAGCTATAGTTTTGGCTTGTTAAGAAGTTTTTTTCCAAGGGATAAAATCCGTGGCAATCATGATAAAAATTTTTTGCAGATTGTTCACAAAGTATTTGCAGGTTTGCCTGTCCGGTATGAGTTCCTGCTGGCTCACATCATGCGGTCGGTTCGTTATCAGTTTGTTAATAATAACAGTGATTGGTTTCAGACCTTAAGCAGCTTCATGATGCTTCTCTATTTTTACAAACTCGGAATATTAAATAATATTAAAGGAGCAAATAATATGACAACAGACTTTTACCAGTCGTTCGAAATTAAGAAAGATGATGACTATGCTGGCCGGGTGAATGAATTTTTTGATCAATTTGATGATTTTTTCAAGACCGATGATAAGAAAGGAATTTTTCTTACCGGTGTATTAACTCAATTTTTGTTGAATATTCAAAAAAATGAAAGAGATTCCACACCGTTCAGAAGTCAGCTGAAAGGGCTTAAAATGGGTAGTGATGATATCACAGGTCTTTTGCCAAAGATTATTGAGAAATTAAATCAATATAAGGCCGGTAATTATTATTTAAAGTTGGAAACATTGATTTCCAAATATTTTATCTCATCCGGTGACAACAAGACATGGAACCTGACAATTGATGAAATGAATTATGTCTTTGTCCTTGGCATGAATTTATCCCAATATTTTAAAATTATAAAAAATGAAAAGGAGAATTAGAACATGACTGAATTTAAAAACAGAACTGAATTGTTGTTCCTTTACGATATCGAAAATGCCAATCCCAACGGCGACCCGAATGATGAAAATAAACCCAGGATTGACGAAGAGACCGGAAAAAATATTGTGACAGATGTCCGTTTAAAGCGAACCGTCCGGGATTATTTGTTTGAAAATGGGAATGATATCTTTGTCCAGGAAAAAGTATATGACGACGAAGGTCATATCCAGGATGCGAAGCTCAGGGCGGCCGATTATCTTCCGGATGATCTTGAAAAACTCGCTTTAATGTCTGCGGAGCAGCAGAAAAAAGCGATTTCAAATAATATTTTAAAGGACTGCATTGATGTAAGGCTTTTTGGAGCAACGATTCCTCTGGATTTAAAAGTGAAAAAAGGGAAGAAAGCGGCCAGTGTTTCCGGTTCACTGACATACACAGGCCCTGTTCAGTTCAGGGTGGGAAAGTCATTGCATTCAGTGAACCTTCAGTTTTTCAAGGGTACCGGTGCTTTTGCATCAAAGCCGGGTGTGACAAAAAAAACCTTCCGGGAAGAATATATGCTTTCGTATTCATTGATAGGATTTTATGGCATTGCAAATGAAAATGCAGGGAAGCATACAAAGCTGGCACTGGAAGATATAAAATCTTTAAAAAAAGCGTTGTGGAACGGAACCAAAGGCTTGATCTCAAGGTCTAAGTTCGGGCAGATGCCCCGGCTTCTGCTTTCCATTGCATACAATGAACCTGATTTTTTTATTGGCGAACTGGATAACCTTGTCCATCTGGAATCTGAAGTCATTGACACCAAGATACGAAGGCCCGAGGATTATGTGATCGATATTTCAGAATTGGTCGGTAAAATTGAAAAAGCAAAAGACAAAATTCAATCCATCTCTTTTATTGCGGATGAAAAAATTCAGTTTCGCCTGAACGGTGAAAAAGTGGATTTGGCAAGTCTAAATGGGTTCAAGGATGAATCAACCGAGGTGCTGTGATGATAAAGGTGCTGGTGTTCAGGCTATGGGGAGATTATGGGCATTTTAAGAAGTTTTACACAACCACTTCACCATTGACCTTTGAATTTCCCCCTCCGGTCACGGTTTTTGGGATTATTTCAGCAATCATTGGGCTGGATAAAGATTCCTACCTTGAAGAATTTCAGGATGCTTCAAAATACAGCGTGGCGATTTGTATAGAAAAACCGGTGAAAAAAGTAAGATGGACCCAGAATCTGATTGATACCAAAAGGCATTTCTGGAAAATTCATAACAGAACCCAAATTCGAACCGAGTTTCTAAAAGATCCCGGCTTTAAAATTTACTTTTCCCACCATGATCCCAAAATATATGATGCACTTAAAGGCAAACTTATGGCCCATAAGTCCCATTATTCAATATCTCTTGGCTTAAGTGAACTGCTGGCGGATTTTGAATTTTTAGGCGAACAGGCCATTATTTCATCTACAACGGACAAGTGGTATAAGATTCAGTCTGTTATACCCTGTTCTGCCTTATTGGATGACCAATCCATTGAGTTTGAATCGGGCAGGGAAATATTCAAAATTAATTATCCTGTTGAGATGATGCCGGACAGGGTGGTTTCCCGGCGGGAAGATGTTATTTTCGAGAGAATGGGCCTGCCTGTAGCCTGTAAGGTGAAACAGGTGTCGGTAACAGAGAAAGGGGATGAAATTGTCTTCTTCTAGCCTGTTTTCTCACCCGGATGTCCCGCTTGCTGATCACCTGAAAAATGTGGCAGACATGTGTGAAAAAAAATTTATGGCCCAAAAAACAGGGCTGGATACTTTTTTTGAACAAGAATTATGGCAGAAACTTATTTGGATCATGGGATTCTGCCATGATTTCGGTAAGGCAACCCATTTTTTTCAGGACTATCTGCTTGAAGAGGATGAAAAGGTTAAAGCAGAAATGAAAGGGAAAAGAGAGACCAATCATGCCTTAATATCAGCTGTTATCGCCCATTTTATTCTCAGCAAAATTGTAATCGGGTCAAAGCCGGGCAATGATTTATGGGAAATAATGCCTTTTTTGATTTTTCTGGCGATTAAACGACATCACGGAAATGTTAACAACGCCATCAGGATGAACAATACCGATGAAAAAAATGAACTGGATATCGAATATGAGTATATTGATATCCAGTTCCGCAGTATTGATGCTACAGAGTTTGACCACCTGCTGTCGTTGCTTGAAAAAAAAAGCGATATAAAAATAAAGAGGTCCGGGTTTCCCGAGAGTTTTTCAGAGTATTTTAAAAAAAACATATACAGGGGCGAGAAAAAAAGAATAAAGACCCTTTTCAAAAGACTGGAATACTATTTTATCTTCCAATATCTTTTTTCTCTTCTTGTTCAATCGGATAAAGAAGAAGCCATTTTCAAAAGGGAATTTGAATTTAAAAGAAAGAGTATTAAAGGAAATGCCGTAAAAAAATATATTAAAAAGAACTTTGATTCCCCTGAAACTGGTATGGATATTATACGACAAAGTATTTTTAATGATGCGGACAAGACTGTTTCGCAGATTGACCTGGAATCAAATAAGATTTTTTCACTGAATGTGCCAACAGGAACCGGTAAGACATTTACCTCCCTCTCTGTTGCGCTTCAATTGCGGGAAAGACTTGAAAATGAAAAAAGTCAGTTTCCCAGGATTATATATTCATTGCCATTCACAAGTATTATTGATCAAAATTATAAAGTTTTTGAAGATATA
>JABIYQ010000621.1 GCA_018702715.1 Desulfobacula sp.
ATATTTTTAAAATTAATTAACTCATATCCGCATAACCCAACTGACACACGCAACTACATTTTGAAAGTTCAAGTCCAGTATCATCCCAAACATTTGCCGATTCCTTGCATAGGGCAATTTTACAATCTGAATATTTCCGAATCTCATTGATAACAAATTTAAAAATCTCAGTTCGTTTGTCTTCAGAAAAACTGTATTTACCGGACTTTGGACTTTTTAACCCATCAAACAGCTTAGGCTCAAACATCGGTTCCATATTATCCAATATCCCAGGCAATTCCGGACCCGTGGTAAATATATTATTCCTCATACCATAAAAACCCTTTTCAAAGCGCAGGGTCCCTATGGTCATACGTTCAGGAGAAACCTTATCAAAGATAGATTTAATGGTCCCTGCGTAAGCTTTTTCCCATCCATCAAATGGAACAATGGGATCTAATCTTATTCTTAGTGGATAACCAGCTTTTTGAACTTTTTCAGCTGCATTAAGTCTTCTTTCAAAAGTGGGAGCACCGATTTCAAATTTCTTTGAGATAATATCATTGTTCATACTCCAGGCAACTATAATACGCTCTTTATGGTCAAGATCCAGAATATCATCCACATTATCACTTTTGGTCAGCATAAACAGATATCCATTCTCTGTATTTCCAAACCAGGGGATAAATTCTCTGCCAGCACCGGTTAAATGATCCATGGATAAGGAATCGGCCAATTCTCCACTATTGAAAATCACAGAGTCTTTTGTTTGAGCCAACCTCTTTGCCAACTGTTTTTTAATTTTATCGTGTTCTACCTTCACTGTAATAAAAGGGAAAGCGGCCCGATAGGTCAATTTCAAATAACACCAGTCGCATTGATAGAAACAACCATTAGATGCCAGTTTTAATCGATCAAAATGGGGACAAAGCATCCTATCATCTGGCATATCAAATAGATCAACCGCTGTTCCTGCAGGAGAAATATATACGACTTGTTTTCCTGCAATTATTTGACTCAGCATTTT
The DNA here is from genome assembly GCA_018702715.1 of Desulfobacula sp. Lineage (GTDB taxonomy): Bacteria > Desulfobacterota > Desulfobacteria > Desulfobacterales > Desulfobacteraceae > Desulfobacula. The sequence continues at coordinate 1,007 of JABIYQ010000621.1, forward strand.
TTTCCCACAAGAGTGCAATACCTTTGAATTTTCAACAATATTTGTGCTACGCCCGTTATCAACATAGGTCACCGGCACGCCTTTGCATTTATTCAAAAAATACTTTGTTGCAGGATCATTTTTTACTTTTTCATTAATTATTATTTCTTTTGGTTTCCACATAATTTTTCCTTATATCATTTATATATTATTCATTACAGAGTTGTTTTAAATCTTATGATTTGGCCTAAATGCACAGCAACAAATCTTGACCAGGAACTTTAATTTCTGGCATCTGATCCCATTTCTTCTCTTTCAACAGACATCCATGCTTTTCCCTATTCACGCCACCCCATTGCTTAAAATATAAAGCCCTCCCCTGCAGCAATACACTGATCTCTTATATCAATATCCTGATCAGCGTCAGTTATAATACTCATCAGTAGGACAAATCTAAAATTCATTTCACAATTTTCAATCTTTATCCTTATACAACGCCTATAAACCTATCTTCCTTTACATTCTCAGAATAAAAAATTAAATCAATAATAACTTCAAACCAAAGGAGGATAACGATTTAAAGCAAGGCACAAAATCAAGCTTTGCAAAAAAACAGAATAAGTTCTGTTTCAAAGGCATGAAGTCAAGAGCTTCATCCAAAACAAGCTAAGAAATTCGATAAAATAGCAAGTCCATAGAAAAAATCAATCTTAGCTGCGCTTTTATTAAAATTAACCAACCTGCTTTTTATTCAAACGTATTCCACGCTAAAAAAAATTTCTTAACCCTAAAGTTGACCTTTTCCGGACAGTTTTTTTATTTTTTTAAGGGAAGGAAAACCATGAAAAATCTATGAAAGGAGGGATTTATTATGACGGTAGATTTTTTTAAAAAAGAACTTGGAAGGATTCAGGCCGAGTTCAACCGGACCTTTGGAACTATGCCATTGTGTAATCCAAAGATAAGAACCAGAGTCGTATTTACAATCTTGCGAATGGGGATTTTGAAACAAAAAATTCAAAAGAGAAAACGAAAGGAGGATATTAGCACATTTGTAAAAACCAAAGATAATCTAAACAGAATTTTTTCAACTTTAATTAAAGAATCAGAAAGGAGACATCATGAAAG
>JABIYQ010000081.1 GCA_018702715.1 Desulfobacula sp.
AGGAGTGACCATCTACAGAGATGGAAGCAAAGATAATCAGGTACTTTCTATTTCCGGTACTGGGGACAAAGAGAATGGGAATGATTTTTTGCTTGCCGGAAGAAAGCGGCCGAAAATTCTCAAAGGCTTTACGGAAAAGATTAAGACGGGTATGGGATATCTTTATGTAACAGTGTCTGAATTCAATAACAAACCATTTGAGCTTTTCGCCACGATTGGAAAGTCAGGTAAATCCACCCAGGCCAAGACAGAGGCCATTGGAAGACTTATCTCTTTGGCTCTGAGATCTGGTGTGGATGTTGTGGAGATAATAGACCAGATCAAAGGAATCAGGGGAGAGCATGCCGTATTCCAGGAGGGTGGTTTGGTGTATTCCATTCCCGATGCTATTTCCAAGGTGCTTGAGAAACGATATCTGCCCAATGGCAATGCTGAAAATGTTAAGCCTTTTAAAAACCAGCTAAAATCAAATTGTTGTCCGGAATGCGGACAAACCATTACTTTTGAAGAAGGCTGTATGACCTGTCATGCGTGCGGCTACACCAAGTGCAGTTAAATTTATTTGATGGTGGTCTTGTAACAAAATAGATGCCGGCAACCAACATCAGATGATAGGCATTAAGATAGGCTCCATCTGAAATCTTGTAAAATACAAGAATAATATCCCGTCATAAATGTCCAGATCCCAGGATGTGGGATGATGAAATGTTCTCTAAAGTAATGGGTACCTGCCTTGCCATGGACAGACGGTGCTGGAGTCTGGATATGGATGACAGGCCAGATACAAGACCTGAGATTGAACCTTATCATTGGAATTTGAATCACAAATGGGATGATTTGCCGATTATGGATTCCAAGGGAAAGCCGGATCTGATTATTTGTGACCCTCCATATTTTGATAAAAAAGCCGATGAATATTCAAAACAAAGTATTTCAGGGCTTTTAAGAAAAGAGTATTTAAAATTTCTGGAAAAGATTTTTCTCTTTTTAAAGAAGATTTCCAAGGAAAAAACTCGCCTTGCCTTTATTAATTCTGACTGGCGGAATTTTCAAAATTGCCCTGCTGATAAAGAAGATCCGAGCCGGGGTATTTTAGTTGTGGATTATTATGAGCTTTTCAAAAAAACCGGCTGGACCCTGAGCCACATCATTCAGGCGCCTTTATCTTCAGAACGGTTTAATGCAGGCGTTGTGTCAGCCATGCAGAAAAAAAGATCCTTGGGGTTGTCAGCCGGTATATTATGATTCTAAGGTAAAGAATTCTTTTGTGATTTTTTCAACTACAAAATGAAGCGGATTTCATCGGTTATTTTTATGCTATAGATCTTGTCGCCATATAAATAGCCATATAAAAATATTGACTTTTAGCAAACGGACACTTATAATTTGGCCATGACTAATAATTCTGATTTTGGATGGGATGATAACAAAGATAAAGCCAACCAAAAGAAACATGGCGTATCTTTCGCCCTTGCTCAATTGGCTTTTTTGGATCACCATCGTATTATTTTGAAAGATTTGGAACACAGTGCAGAAGAAGAACGATTCTATTGTTTGGGAAATGTTTCTGATGGCACCCTTACAGTGAGGTTTACATATCGTTCCAATAAAATCAGAATCTTTGGCGCCGGTTACTGGCGGAAGGGTAAAAAAATCTATGAAAAAGAAAATAAAATACACTGATGAGCACATGGGAAAAGTGGAAGTCGTTTCAGACTTTTTGCCTTCACCCGAACAATTAGCCTTAAAAGATGAAACTGTTAAAGTAACTATTGCACTTAGCAAGGCAAGTGTGGATTTTTTTAAAAATGAAGCAAAAAAGTACAACACTCAATACCAGAAGATGATACGCCGCCTTTTGGATGAATACGCTACACATCAAGCATAATTCAAAAACGTACTATAATCAGCCGTTTCAGGTGACTGCTGGGGGCAAGCCCCCAGTTCCCTCCCTTGCGGTCGGCAGCACCTGAATTCAATGTTACTTAATTAAATGACTGAAAATGATCTAAAAAATTATTATCTCATGTTGAAAAAAATATTTTCAGTGGCAGAAGAACTTGAAAATCGTTATCCGGAACAGATCCTCAAATTTTATGAATTATCAGTTGGAAACCTTGATATATCTACAACTAGAAAAATCTATTCAAAAAACGCTGTTGCAGTTGCAAGAGTTCGGCGAGTTCTTGTTGATGTTATGAAAAAAACAGATGAATGGAAAAAATACGCATTACGAATAAAAACCAATAATGCCAAAAGACCAGCATTTCAGGATGAATTTGCAGGCGTTATTCCTGATTGGTGAAAGAAGCGCTTTGTAATTTGTTTGATTTGACTCCTGACAGATAATACTATCATGGTTGGGTAGCGAGTCCTCCTTAACTTTTAAGAATATTTGCTTTTTCAAATGGATTTATGTATTCTGAATTTGATCATCAGCAAAAAAGTACTCATTATTGTTTTTCAATAAACCTCTTATGAAAATTGTATTTGCTCAAAGATACCATATGGATACTGAAGATCTTGGAGTTTTATGAATAATGCAAGAAATAATAACTGTGGATAGAATAGCAGTGTATGTTAAAGTAGTGCTCTTCCGGCAATCATCCGATCATATGGGATCACCCTCAAATATTCTCTGTGGATAGGGGGAGAGTATTCAACCTCAAATATCTTCCTAACCCTTTCAAAGGCTATGATCATGGCTAAAAAAAGACTCTCATATGGTAAAGACAGATTTCACAGAACACTTGGATATCAAATTTTGGAAAAGAAAAAATGTCTAATATCAAAAAATTGAAAAATGCATTAGAAAAAATGACATCATATCAATCCCCATACGCTATTATCATAATTCTCTCGCTGGTAATTTTTTTTTGTGAAATAATTGTAATGGCTGCAATACCAGTTTTTTTTGACACCCATCATACTTTGAGCGAGATCATTTTTGACGGATTTTTTTTGCTAATTCTATTATTACCGGCTCTCTATTTTTTATTACTTCGGCCTACCTTAAATCAACTCGCAAAAAGACGTGAAATGGAAGCAATACTGGAAAATTCCCAGCAGAATTTGGAAAGAGTTGTTAAAAAAAAGACATTTGATCTTTTGCAAACTAACAAAGCCTTACAAAAAAAAATCCAAGAATTTCAACAAGTGGAAGCATCGCTTCATGAAAGTCAGGAGCAATATATACGATTGATCGAAACATTAACCGATGCAATCATTTCCGTAGATGAAACAGGAAAAATTATCCAATGGAACGATGCAGCGTCAGATATTTTTGGATATTCGAAATCGGAAATAATGTACCAATCGGTTGTGATGCTGATACCGGAAAATTATATCAAATCACATCTTGAAGGATTTGATCGATTTGTGAGAACTGGAAAAATGTCTGTTGTCGGTAAAACAATCTCGCTGGAAGGGATCGCCAAGAATGGAACGAAGTTGCCCATTGAGCTAAGCCTTTCAGCATTTCAAAAAGAAGAAACCTGGATTATAACTGCGATTATCCGAGAAATTTCAGATAGAATAGCTGCTGAAAATGAAATCATTCGAAGTCGCGATACCCAGAAGGTCATCAATGAGTTATTGCGAGCTTCGGTAACCGAGCAACCAGTTGAGTGGATATTAGAAAATTGTTTGGACCTTATTCTATCGATAAAATGGCTTACAGTCGAACAAAAAGGCTGTATTTTCCTTGTAGAGGACAAAAAAGACATTTTAATCATGAAGGTCCAAAAGGGATTAAATAAGGAGTTTGAAGCTAAATGCGCTGAAATGCCTTTTGGCAAGTGTATTTGCGGCAAGGCCGCACTTTCTGGCAAAGTAGAATTCGTTGCCAAAATAGACGAACGGCATGATATATATATAGAAAGGGGTACGGAAGACCACGGCCATTATTGTATTCCCATTTTATCTGAATCGAAGACGCTCGGTGTAATTAACATCTACCTTGAAGCAGGTCATTCATATGATGAGACTGAGGTGGAATTTCTGTCAACCGTTGCTAACACACTTGCCGGTATTCTCCTGCGAAAATATGCTAAGAAAGAAAAACAACAGATAGAAATGAAACTGCTCCACACGCAACAACTGGAATCCATAGGCACGCTTGCAGGTGGCATAGCCCATGACTTTAACAATATTCTTTTTCCCATTGTAGGTTATACGCAGATGCTGTTAGAGGATACACCTGAAGACAGTCCCACCCGAGATAGTCTTAAACAAATTTATACCAGTGCCTTAAGAGCCAAGAGCCTGGTAAAACAGATCCTTACATTTTCTCGTCAAGAGAGCAGTGAATTGATGCTGATGAAAATACAACCGATTGTCAAGGAAGCATTAAAACTGATCCGGGCTACAATTCCCACAACCATTGAAATCAAACAGGATATGAATCCTGACTGTGGTGTGATTAAAGCAGATCCCACACAAATTCATCAGATTGTAATGAATCTTGCAACCAATGCCTACCATGCCATGGAAGAGACTGGCGGGGAACTGAAAGTAAGCCTGAAAGAAATGGAATTCGGAACACTTGATCAAATTAATCCAAATATGGCACCTGGAATTTATGCCTGCCTGATAGTGGCTGATACAGGGGTAGGCATGGAGAAAAAATTAACAGATAAAATCTTTGATCCATTTTTTACTACCAAAGCAATAGGCAAAGGCACTGGAATGGGGCTTTCAGTGGTTCATGGTATTGTTACTGCCATGGGGGGCGCAATCCAGGTATATAGTGAGCCTGAAAAAGGAACACAATTTCATGTTTTTTTCCCAATAGAAGAGGATTCTTTTGAAAAACAGAATATTCAAACAAAAACACTAATTCAGGGCGGGACTGAGAAAATTCTGCTCGTAGATGATGAACAAGCGATCCTTACAATGGAAAAACGGATGCTGGAGCGTTTGGGATATCAAGTTACTTCACATACGGGCAGCCTTGAAGCGCTCGAAGCTTTCCGTGCAAATTCCAATAAATTCGATTTGGTCATAACTGATATGGCAATGCCAAATATGCCTGGAGACAAATTATCAACTGAATTGACTAAAATACGCCCTGCTATTCCCGTATTGCTTTGCACAGGGTTCAGTGAAAATATGTCTGAAGAAAGGGTGGCATCACTGGGTATTAAGGGCTTTTTATTGAAACCGATTTTGATGAATGATCTCGCTCAAAAGATACGTGAAGTTCTGGATGAAAATTAAAATTGAAACAGTAGAATAATAGTTATAGTCATTCCAGTTAAAGATTTTCAAAATTTGTAGAATAGCATGAGCATTCTTCAAGTTTTTTAATTCAAACGTGGCACTATATCTTGTGTCTGGAAAGTTTCATATCTTGTTATCAAAAATAAAATATATGGGCCCGGCTTTTTACATTAGACTAAAAAAATCGTCTATACTGCATCTTGTAACATGGTAAATTTTGAAAAATCCGGACTGGTGAAAGAAGCACTCGGTAAATTGTCAAATTTGACTTTTGAAAGATAATACCGGACTCAACTTTTGTGTATAATCGTGAATGAGACGTGGTTGTCCATTATTATAATATATTGATATCGAAGATGAAATTTGAATTAATATACTTGGTATTTTTGATTTTTCTATATTTCTTGGATAATGATGTATAGATTCGTTTTGCTTTTAATCCGATATTTGGTAGATTAAATTTGACTTGTGAATTTTGAGGAGAAAACGTAATGGAGTGTGAAAAATGTAAACAACAGATCAACCCGGACAATAAAAGAGTTCACCATGGACAAATAATATGCGAAGATTGCTATATTGATACTCTTTCCCCTGCAAAGGCATGCGATCCTTGGGCAGTGTTCTGTGCCAGATCAATTCCAGAAAATAAGGGAGCCAAATCCGATCTGACAATGACCCAAAAGGAAATATTAGAAATTTTGAAGGAAACGGGGGGTATATCGCTGGAAAAAATGGCAAAAAAACTCCAGGTTGACAAGATTGATCTGGAAAGAGATGTAGCTGCTTTGCGACATATGGAAAAACTTAAAGCCCAGTTAAGGCAGGGAAATAAAATTATTTGTTTGTGGTAAAAAATGAATCATTTCTGATTATGGACCTATTCTACGTGTAAAAGGTAAATTTTTTGAACGACTTTAATACCTTTATAGATGATCTGCCTTTGTGGTCTGCCCCGTTCGGACTCAGGCTCCTGGATTGTCTCAAAATAAGACGAAACGTTAATGTCCTGGACATAGGATGCGGTGAGGGGTTTCCTATTATTGAAATTGCCGCTCGTTTTGGAAAAACCGGCAAATTTTTTGGACTGGACCCTTTAAGAAAACCTCTGAAGCGGATGGAGTTGAAAAGAAAATTGTATCAGTTGCCAACTATTCAGGCAGTTCAGGCATATGCTGAATTCTTACCCTTTAGAACTAGTTATTTTGATCTGATCGTCTCCAACAACGGTATAAACAATGTAACAAATTTAAAACAAACCCTGAAAGAATGCAGACGAACCATTAAACCGTCTGGACAGATGGTGATTGCCGTAAATTCTGAGCAGACAATGAAAGAATTTTATGTTCTTTTCCAAATGGTTCTGGGAGAAATAACTAATCAAACTAAAGGAAAAATCGTAAGCCAGATCCGGAGCAAAAGACGATCAGAAAAAGAATGGTGTACATTACTGAAAGAATACGGATTTGGAGTAAAAACTGTTTTAAATGATCAATTTACAATGTCATTTTCAGATGGGACAGCTTTAATGGAGCATTATCTGATCCGTCAGTTTTTCTTGCCGGGATGGAAGTCGCTTGTTGAGGTTAGGAAAAGACCAGCTGTATTTCAAAGGATTGAAACCGAGCTGAATCAGCTGGCTCTTAAAAAAGGTAAAGTCTCTTTAACTATCCCATATGTTGTCCTGGACTGCCAGGCGGAATAACGAAAAAATTTGAATAAATAGTGCCGCGAAAAGCGAAAACTTTGTCTGTCTAAGGATTAATATTGATTTTTTAATATATCCGACTATTTGGTGGAAATGCCGGGATTGGCATTTCCACCAAATAGAATATTTATCAAAATATTTTTAATATTTTCCTTAAAATGGGTGTTTTCAGTTGTATAGCACTTTCCG
>JABIYQ010000476.1 GCA_018702715.1 Desulfobacula sp.
GAAGTATTTAAAAACAGCAATTGCCGGTTATAAACAATTTTCAATTTCCACTGACCTATATAGTATGTTGTTTAAAAAATAATTAATGCAAGAATTGATCCATAGATGTCAAACTGAAGAAATCATACATTATTCGCTATAGAGGCTTTGGATTTGCTGTTATTTTAAGTCGGATAATTAAAATTTATGAATAAAAAAAGAGTGTTATGAAAAATTGCATTTTGGGTAAAAATCATCTGGAGGTATCTGCAATAGGATTGGGTTGCTACTGATTAAAGCAATTTTTTATTAGGACCAGACAATTTCATAATATGCTTCGGGGTCTGTAGCCCCCTCTGTTGAAAATAATAATATCTTGGCATCTCTTGTTATATCAAGTTTGTCTTTTAGATGTTTAAATCGTTTATTGGAAAGTAGTTCGTATACAAGTCCAAGGGTTACTGCCCCTGATTCTCCTGAAATAATTGTTCCATCACCGGGCAATGGATTTCCAAAGATTTTCATTCCCTGTCGGGCAACATGATCGGAACATTTAATAAAGGCGGTTGCTCTTGACTTTAATATTCTCAGTCCAAGTCGGCTTGGTTCACCACAGGCAAGGCCTGCCATAATAGTTGGCAGGTCTCCTTTAACCCTGTAGGGACGGCCTTCATTTAATTCCATAGAGTTATACAAACAGGGTGCACCCTCAGGTTCAACTACTATAAATTTTGGTTTGTTTTTTTGAGCTGAAGTGTACATGCAAGCTAATACTCCCGCTGCCAAAGATCCTACGCCGGCCTGTAAAAATATATGTGTCGGCCATATTTTTGGTTCTTGAGAAAGAAATTCGGTTACCAGGGTAAAATATCCCTGCATAATATGTGTGGGTACTTTTTCATATCCATCCCATGAGGTGTCTTGTAATAAAATCCATTTCTTTTGTTTTGCCATTTTTTCTGCATAAATAACTGTATCGTCATAGTTAAAATTGGTTATAAAGGCTTTTGCTCCAAATTGTTTTATTGCCTGGAGCCTGGCAGGAGAAGAATTCTTAGGTAAATACACGATGGCTTTGCAACCCAGTTTTTCCGACACCCATGCAACGGCTCTGCCATGATTACCATCAGTGGCCGTAACAAATGTTGTATTTTGAAATTCAGGCTGGGCAGATAAAATTTTATCAAAAATCAGTTCATCTTCGCCCAGGTTTAATCTATTTCCAAGAACCTTGGCAATTGCATAGCTTGCTCCTAAAATCTTGAAAGCGTTCAAATTAAAACGTTGGCTTTCGTCTTTTACGAGCAAATGGGAAATACCCAGCTTATTTGCCAGGCAAGATAGGTTTACAAGCGGTGTTGGCTTATAACCCGGCAAACTTTGATGAAATTTTATAACTTTCTCGACAATTTTGATATTTGAAAAATCAAATATTTCAGGGTCATAGTTTGTTTGAAGATTATTTAAAAGGCATGAAATATTCAAATTTTCCATTTTTTATCCTTGCGTATCAGACTATTATAGTCTCGTACTGATTTTTTGGTTTTAAAGATTCCTGTAAAATTTTTTTTCAAGTGTTTTTACTTTTACCTTTCTTAGCGGAGATAAAAAAAGGTTGTAAAGCGGATCATCAATTTTGATATTTTTTTGAAGAATATCTTTTTCAAGAATTGATAAAACTTCAACAGACACATCACAGGAAGGATATCCCTTGTCATCAATAGGAATGGAATCGTTAAGTTTAATTTTAACGATATTGTTGATATCAACCAGTTTTAGATTTCCATCAAGGGTTAATATAAGATTCCCGAAACCTGCAAGGTCTGGAATATATCCTGTTTCAGCAATCATATGTCGGATCCTTTTAACAAAAGTGGCAATATTTACCCGGGCTTTTTTCACTATGGCAGAAAGCTTGTAATTATTGCATGTTGTCGATTTGAACAGAGCCGATAAAAAATTTTTACCACATATTCCCCAGGGATCCAGAATTTCACCTTCTACATATTCCTGAAGACCACAAAGGATAATCTGATTCTTGCCCGTCCCTGTATAATCAACAATAAACTCTTCTGACTCTGCAATATATTCCGGCCCTAAAAATTTTAATAAAAGATGATATTTTTTTATCTCCTGAAAAACAGCTTTTTTGTTTTTAAACCGGTTACGTAATATCCTTAATATTTTCTTGGGTTTGGCACGGGGAAACATTCGTACCCCTTGTTTAATTTCTCCTTGCGTCTCCTTTAGAACATCTGTAGCTGTGAGAATTTCAAGAACGTGAGATCTTAAACCTGAACGGTAATATTTTCGGAAAATATAGTTGCTTGAATCATTTATAAAATTAAGCTTTAAGATTTCGCTTTCAGTTAAATAAGGCCGATCTCTTATATCTTTTATTGTATTGTTCATTCGTATTTTTTACAGTCTAATTTATTAATTTACAAGCCTTAGGGCTCACTCAAAAATAACTTTACATTTTGGTAATTAATTTTTGAGTGGACCCTTAACAAGAAAAGACAGGCTTCTCAGTTATTTGGAAACTCAAAAAGTGGTTTCATGAAATTCGACAAGTGACAGGAACTTTTAAACATGGTAATTAAAAATAATTCTAAAACATATTCTTGTTTAAAGGAAAACCAAATGGAAGAGATAGACTGTCAATGGGGTCATGAGATCTTCAAGCGTCTGGCCGCAAATATCCAAATCGTCATTAAAGGCCAGAAAGAGTGCATTCGATATATTCTCGCCGGACTTGCCAGCAACGGGCACATTCTTTTGGAGGACAATCCCGGAACGGGGAAGACAACCCTTGCCAAGGCATTAGCTAAAAGTATTGATACTGATTTTAAACGAATTCAGTTTACACCGGATCTTTTGCCATCAGATATTTTGGGAGTCTCAATATTTGACCAGTCTCAAAAAATTTTCAAATTTCATAAAGGACCTGTGTTTACCAATATTCTTCTGGCGGATGAAATCAACAGGGCCTCTCCAAGAACACAGTCCGCTCTGCTGGAATCCATGGCTGAGGGCCAGGTGAGTATTGATGGGAAAATATTAAATCTGGAAGAGCTGTTTTTTGTAATTGCCACCCAGAACCCAGTTGAATCCAGTGGAACCTATCCCCTTCCAGAAGCCCAGATGGATAGGTTTGCCATGCAGCTTCAACTGGGATATGTGGCAAGAGATCAGGAAGTTGCAATATTGTCCGAGCAACAGGAAGTGCATCCGATTCAGACGTTAAGGCCATGTGTTACCTTAAAAGAAATTTTAAGGCTGCGCCGCATGGTCAAACAGGTATTTATTGCAAAAGAACTTAAACTCTATATGGTTGATCTTGTTAATAAGACCCGGGAAAAAACCGGGATCAGCCTTGGAGCAAGCCCGAGAGCAAGTCTTGCATTAATGAAGACTGCACAAGCGTTGGCAATTTTTGACAACCAGGCTTTTATTACGGCTGACCATATACAAAAGATTGCAGTCTATGTCATTGCTCACCGACTGGTATTGGATCCCCAATCAAAGTTTTCAGGTGTGACGGCCAGGTCGGTTGTTGAAGATATTTTAAGATCCATTCCCGTTCCCGTATAAGGATTCTATGCTTGCCCGGTTTCTATATAAATCATACCGCTTATTTTATGTCTTAAGACATTGGCGAAAGAGACATTTTACTCCTGCCGGGGGGATGATCATTGCAAGCATTATCTTTTCGGGGATATTCGGGTTTAATATTTTAAAAACAAATCTGTATCAGGTCATGGCTTTTGGTGTTTCAATCATGGTGGTTGCTTTAGGGTATAGCTTGTTTGGGTTTAAGCTCAAAGTAAGCATCCATCGTATCCTTCCTGAATATACAAGCATAGGAAATAAGGGTATTTATGAAATTCAAATTAACAATTTATCAAAAAAGACACAAAAAGGACTTATCCTTTATGAAGAGATACATGATCCAAGGCCTTCATTTAATCTTTTGTTATCAAAAGAAGAGCCCTTTGAATACAAAAGAAATATCTGGGACAGAAAAACCCTGTATTTTAGATGGCTGTGGTTGATACAGAAAAACCAAAAAGCGCGGTTTGACCCTATTGAGTTACCGGATTTGCCTGCCGGGGAAACCATTTGCGTGACAGCAAAGTTTGTCCCCCGGTCCAGAGGATATATTCATTTTTCAGGCTGCACTTTTGCAAGGCCTGATGCCATGGGTATTTTCAATCGATTGCATCGGGTTAAAAAATATCAGAAAATGCTAGTGCTGCCAAAACAATACCTGCTTGAAACCCCACAGCTTGTATCTACCAGGCAATATCAACCGGGTGGGATTCGTCTGGTGTCATCTATCGGGGATTCCGATGAATTTATGTCCTTGCGCAACTATCGCCCAGGTGACCCTCTGCGTAATGTTCACTGGAGAACTTTTGCAAAAACCCAAGAGCTTGTAATAAAAGAATTTGAAGATGAATATTTTGTAAGACATGCCATTATTCTGGATACTGTTTTGAGTACGGGCAATGAAATAACTTTTGAATCGGCTGTCAGCATTGCAGCATCTTATATCACTCCTCTTAAGACCCATGAAGCCATCTTTGATTTGATGTTTGTGGGAAACAGTGCCCATTCTTTTTCCTGGGGCAGGGGGCTTGGCAATTCTAAAAAAATGCTTGAGATGCTGGCATGTGTTGAGCCTTGTGATGAAAAAATAGTTTTTGAACTGAATAACAGCATACAGTGTGAGCTGAAAAAATTTTCCAGTTCCATTTGTATCTTTTTAGGCTGGGAACAGGGTCATAAAAAAGTTTACCAATTATTTAAACAGGCTATGGTGCCGGTATTTGTCATTGTTCTGGCGGAAAACAAAATAAAAATGGAAGGAAAAATATTTAGAGATAAGACCGCCATAACCGATATCAAAGTTGTACAAATCGATCAGATTCAAGAAACCCTGGGTTACCTATGAAAGCACCCCGATTTTTTTTAGGAACAATTGTTTTGTTCTGGGGATGGCAGATGCAAACGCTGTGGATAGCAATTTGCCTTGCCGCTGTGCTTGAATCTTCACGTGTAATTAAATCCAAATTCGAATTTAAGTCATCTGATTTTAATAAATTTGTAGACATCAGTATCGTTTTTTTGGCCGGGATTATTGTTATTTCATTAACCCTTGAACCGGAAAAAGCAATATTGATCATTTTAAAATGGCTCCCACTGGTTTTTTTCCCGGTTATCGCAGCCCAGGAATTCAGTGTAAAAGGAACCATAGAAAACCGATCTTTTTTTATAGTTCAAAAAAAAAGACTGAAAACAATCGCCCATGATTCTAATGAAATTGACATTTCCTTTCCTTACAGCCTTTTTTGTATCCTTTCTACTGCAACGGCAAATTCAAAAGGCTTATTGTTTTATAGCAGTGTGGTATTGTTTTTTGTCTGGGGATTATTCCAGATCCGGTCCAAACGAGTTTCATTCTTTTTATGGACGCTTTGTATTTTTATCACAATTGTTTTAGGCTATGTCGGGCATAGCTCAATTCGATTGGCAAGCTTGAAAATCAACCAATGGATAATGGAATATTATGCAGGTTATTATGCTGATAATCCGTTTAAGAACTATACTGCTTTAGGTGAAATAGGAAAGCTTAAGTTGTCTGATAAAATTGTTTTAAGGGCATCTTTTAAGGATTACATTGATGGTAAAACATATCTTCTTCACACTGCCAGCTATACTGGATTTTCCATTTCATCGTGGTTTGCCCGATATGGGTTTAAATCTATTGAAAATGCATATGATAAAACATTCTGGCAGATAAATTCTAATATAAATCCCAGTCGAAAAATGACATTTTATTTAAAGACTTCAAGGGAAAACGCAGTCCTAAGTTTGCCTTCCGGTACTTTTACAATATCAGATATGAAAATTGGTGTCTGTGAGAAAAATGCAATGCAGAGTGTCAGGATAAAAAATATACCCCCACTGATAAAGGGTGTTGTCTCCTATACGGGCGGGTTGTCATATGAAGCCCCCCCTGGTAATCAGGATTTGTTAATTCCTAAAAGCGAATTATCCGGGATTGCAAAAATAGTTAAAGAACTGGCACTGGATAAGATGTCGGAACAAGATATTTTGAACACTATTCGGCGCTATTTTTTAGTTGAATATACGTATTCCCTGGACTTAAAAGGGAAACAAAATCAACAAACTCCTCTACAAAACTTTTTAAACCACTCAAAATCAGGACATTGTGAATTTTTTGCCACAGCTACCACACTCATTTTAAGACAGGCCAAGATTCCTGCTAGATATGCCACAGGGTACATGGCCCATGAATATTCCCGTCTGGAAAACCACCTGGTTATAAGACAGCGGGATGCCCATGCCTGGGCAAAAGTTTATGTCAATGGCCAATGGAAAAATTTTGATACCACCCCGCCTTCCTTTTTTGAGATGGACAGACAAAAAATGGAATCATCATTTATAAGCGATTTTTTTTCTTTTATAAGTTTTAAACTGTCACTATTGCGGCATGAAACAGGAGCTGATTTGATGAAGCAATATGGACTCTGGCTGATACTTCCATTGGTGTTAATATTGTTTTTCCGATTGAGAAGATCAAACAGAATCAAGAGAATCAAGTTTTTTGACAAACCCCTGGAAGATGCAAAAAAAGACGCTTTGGACATTTCTTTTCATTTAATAGAAAAAAAGATGACCCAACAGGGTTTTCCAAGATATCCATATGAGACCTATTTTTCATGGCTTGAGAGGATTGAACATAACTTTGATAACAAGATGATAAACAATGAACTCAAAACCCTTTTGCTGGCTCACAATAGGTATTATTTCAGTAAATCCGGACTTAGCAAAGATGAGAAGATAAAATTTACTTCAAACATAAAAAAAATATTGAAAAGATTAACGATGACCACAATTGTGCCGGGATCATGACACCTTGCTTATGTGCGGTTTACAAGTCTTTAAAAAAATCAGTTAAGTTTAATATCATCTATTTTTATTATATTTAAATATTCTTTTACAGCACCTAAAGTCTGGGTAAACATTTTGCTACCGGTTAAAATGACAATGGCATTATTTTCATTACCACAGGCACAGGCAAAGGCAGGTCCAATGATATTGACAGGGTTTTTTGTTTTTTCAGGATTTTCCTGCATGATTGCAAGATATGTGTTAAGCCGTTCTTTTAATATGTCAAAATAATTAATGTCTTGCCCTGTGGTGGTCTTGGTAAGCGTTGAGACATTATTTGATACTTCCCTGATAGAGTTCCAGAATATTTGAGTTACAGGTTCTTTTTTTTTATCTGTAACAGGCATGAAAAATGAGATGGCCCAGCCAACACTCAGAATTTTTAAAATCTGAATTTCATATTCAATGGAAGCCACATTTAAATCATTGTTTTTTGGCAGGGCAGAAAGAATTTCTTTTGTGTCAGCTCTGTCAATAGCAAATGTTGCAAGGTTTTGGGCAAGTTCTTGTATGGTAATATTATCTGTTTTTACTTGTGTCATGATGGTATCGTTTTTATTAAATTTATGTACAAAATATTTAACTTATGTAATATACTGAGTCATCTTAATAACAGCACAATCAAAAAGTGTAAATGTAAAAAATGATAAAAATAGACTTACAGCTGTTTGTAACATTATCCAAATATCAACCGGAAAACAACGAATTCCTGGAAATCCAGGAAGGTACTTCTGTGGGAAAACTTATTTTGGATCTTGGCATTCCCAAAGATCTTGTGAAATTGATTTTTGTTAATGGAAAAAGGCAAAAGACTGCCTACCGGTTGAAAAATAATGACCGTTTAGGGCTTTTTCCACCTGTAGGGGGCGGATAGACAATGAAAACTTCTTTGTTTAAAGACCGTTATGATCGTAATTTTAATACACTTTCCCGTGAGGAGCAAAAAAAAATAGGCACCTCAAAAGTGGTTATTATTGGTCTGGGCGGACTTGGCGGTAGCGTGTGCGAGATGCTGGCCAGGGTTGGGATAGGCCATTTGACTTTGATTGATGGAGATGTATTTGAACCAAGCAATTTAAACCGGCAATTGTTAAGCCAGGAAAACCTTATGGGATTTCCAAAAGCACAGGCAGCAAAGGACAGGGTAAAGGCCATCAATTCTGAGGTTAGGGTAACTCACCTGGTGCAATACCTGGATGAATCCAATTTATATGATCGGATAAAAGATGGAGATGTGATTATGGACTGTCTGGACTCCATTGATACAAGGTTTAAATTGCAAAATGCAGCCCAAAATGCATCCATTCCTATTGTATCTGGAGCCATTGCCGGGGTGGCTGGGCAGTTGACAACCATTTATCCCAAGGATAAAGGCTATGAGTTGATTTATGGGAAAAAAAGTGGGAATAAATCAAAAGGCATTGAAACAAGAACTGGGAATATAGCCTATTGCGCTTTTTTTGTGGCAGCCCTTCAATCCTCTGAATGTCTTAAAGTTTTGCTTGACCGCGGGGATATTCTTCGCAATAAACTTTTGATTGCAGAATTGTGGACCAATACCTTTGAAATCATGGACCTTGTCTGATCCGGGTTTTGACAAAATTTGACAAAAAATTGCCAAAATTTGAAAAAAACCAAATATAAACCGGGTTAGCTATAAAGGAGAAACAACTTTCATGTATGCCAAAGCAGCACAGGTCATTAAATC
>JABIYQ010000414.1 GCA_018702715.1 Desulfobacula sp.
CTGCAATTTTTTTGGCTCTTCCTGAGTTCGTAAGACTGGGGGAAAAAGATAAAATCCGGTAAAAAAGATTAAAAAACAAAAGGCTTACAATGGAAAGATGAAGCCCCGAAATAGCCATATTATTATAATATATGTATTGATAGTTGAATATTAATTTGTTATCAATAAGGCTAAGGAGGTAAACAATGACAAAGCCATTATGTATCAGCTATGCAAGATTTTCAACACCAGCGCAAAGAAAAGGTGATTCCCTGCGCCGGCAGATTGATAACGCCAAAAAATATGCTAAAGAAAACGATTTCATTTTTGATAAAAGTTATGTTGACGAAGGATTAAGCGCATATAGTGGCAAGCATACGTCAGAAGGCTATTTAGGCAAGTTTTTAAAAATGATTAAGGATGGGGGAATACCAAAAGGCACAACCCTTGTAATTGAAAACCTTGACCGTTTATCCCGTCAGAATATCACAAAAGCTTTATCTCAATTTTTAAGCATCATAGATGCCGGTGTCAGTATCCACACCTTAATGGATAAGCAAACTTACTCCATAGAAAATATTGAGAAAAATCAGGGAATGCTTTTTTTATCAATTGGTCAAATGTACCGGGCGCATGATGAATCCGAAGCAAAATCAAAACGTTTAAAAGAGGTGTGGGAACAAAAAAGAAAGAATGCCCTTGAATTGAAAATGCCGACAACAGGACGGTTGCCATTGTGGTTGAAATTAAATCGAAAAACCATGACAATTGAAACCATACCTCAGCGTGCAGCAATCATTCAGCGTATATTTTATATGGCTGAAAATGGTAAAGGCGCAACTACTATCATTAAAACATTTAATGCAGAGAAAATTGAGCCGTGGGGTAATCCAAAGCTGAATAACCGGGCTAAACAGTGGCATACAAGCTATATTACCAAAATTATAAAAAATAAGGCTGTCTATGGTGAATATCAGCCATGTCGTAGTTTAGAGGTCGATGTTAATGGCAAATCTAAAATTAAAAGCAAACAGGTTGGAGATCCGATTGCTAATTATTATCCTACTGTAATTTCAGAAGAACTTTTTAATAAAGTCCAGTACATCAGAAGTTGCAACCGCCACAGCAACGGAAGAATTGGAAAAAATAAAAATTTATTTACTGGTCTTGCCTTTTGTGGGTATTGCGGCGGCACCTTTGTTTCCGCTGATCGGATTAAAAAGGAAAAAACATTGAGGTATCTTTGCTGCAATAATGCCCGTCTCAATAATGGATGCTCACAAAAGCTAACTTCATTTCCAAAGATAGAACTTGAAAAGGCTGTCCTGACCTATATCTCTGAAATAACTATAAATGATCTTTTAGTTAATGGGAAAGATGAGAAGGTACTGAAACTAAAGACCAAAGAAAGTGAGCTGTTCAATATTAAAACACAAATCAAAGAAGTTGACCTTGCCATTAAAAACTATGATGCTCAGCTTCAAAAAGCCCCTTCTGAAAAGGTTGCAGAACTATTTACCATCAATCTTGAAAAATCGTTTTCAAAAAAAGAAGAGCTTGAGGGTAAACTGAGCCATACTGAACAAGAAATCAAAACACTACGCTCCGAAGAAAAAACAACAGCAGCTCACTTAAAAAATGTCAAAGATCTTTTTAAAAAACTGTATACAAATGATACCAATGAGGATGATACCAGGTTTAAGCTCCGGTCATTGATAAGTCAGGTCATTGATAGAATTGAACTTTTTCCCGATGGCTTGCATGATAAAATAGCTTATGTAATCCCCAACGGTTCGCTTAAATTTGCCACTGCGGATGGCGTTCTTGACGGAGAAAAGGCTGAACAATATATACTTGGAAATACTGGCAGGAAATCAAGGACGGTGCATGTGTATTTTAAATGCGGAGATTTTAAAGAAATTCGTTTTAATCCAATGGACGGGTACTTTGTTGCTGCAGCTTTATCTACTAAAGAACGCAAAGAAGATGAGCAGTTTATAATCAATTTTCGCAAGACACTTAAAACCCAAAACTTTACAAGTAAAGAATTTGGTAATGCTATCGCTTTACATCAAGCAGAAAGAGACAAAAAATTATCGATCTATCATCCTGACCCGGAATTGAAAAAGAAATATGAAACAATTATCAGAATTGTTCAGCTGCGGAATAGAAAAACATCTTACAAAAAAATGATATCGATTTTAAAAAATGAGGGTGTTGTGTCCTTCACTGGTAAGGTTTGGAGTACTGCCAACTTGAGCCGAGTATTTTTGGATTATAAAGACTGGGTTGCTTCTTACACTATCCGCAGATTCTTTTATCAATATCGAAATTGATTTTATTGTACCGGTTTTTTCCCTTTACTGATGATAAAAGGGCAAAATCAATTCCAAGAAAGCTGTTCAGCAGTGCCTAAAAATCAATATTCCTTTACCATAGGGGTCATTACCAGTGCGGGCTGAACTAAATTTTAAGTGCCCAGGAGCAAGGATGAAATGGCCTTAAATTTGAAATTAAGGACAGGGATAAAGCAATCATTTAATTTTTTAACTTCCAGGTTTTTTCAAAATTTTATTTGTAACTACAGCCGGGGTTCTACTCTGTAAAGAGCCCACACACCAAAACACCCCCCCGGGTCGTCAGATTTTCACTGCCCCTTTTCTAACCTAACTTTTCCTGGCCTCGTACATCAACTACACAAGCCTGCCGGCTATATCAATGGGACAACGTATCCCATGAGCCGGAGTTATCCCGGTGCTTTAACCTTAATCCTATAGGAGACTATAACCATGTTTAAAAATTTTAACAAACTAGTTAACGTCATTGGGGAAGTGGCCGATGTAGCAGTAATCAATGTTAATTCTCTTAAAAATATCTCCGAAGCTGGAGAATACAAATCAGAGATGTTCCGGGAGGCTTCTAAGTTTGATACCGATAAACAACGAGTAGATCTGACTGCACAGCTTGAATTATTTAAACTTGAACGTATTGCTGCGCCTAAAAGCTAAGCCTAATCCTAACCCGACCTATGCCATGCCAACTACCCTTGGTGTGGCATTAGTCCTTTAATTATACTCAAGATAGTCTTTTATAGAAAGATAGGCTTTTATCCTTCAGGTAAAGCAGGTGAAACATACCTTGGCAAACTCATATATCAGGCGGACAAAGCGATTTTAATGCCCGCTAAGGCCTGTTTGGCTCAAACTGGGGTATTAGTATGCGTTCAACCTAAAAGGGCCTCATGTCGCTTATAATTATTAGACCTGAAATGCCTTCACCAACCTGACCTGTTTGAGAGTTTGTAGCAGGCACACAAATCAACAATATAAATTAGGAGAGGACCATGTTTAACAAACCAACAGCAGCTCAATTGGCAACCATTCCCAGGCTTTATCAAACCGAAGATATTCCTTTGAAAGATAAGCTTGTTTATCTTCATTTTTTCATTGGAGGCACTGATTTCTTTATCTGCGAGTACAATGGCGCAGATACCTTCTGGGGCTTTGTTATTTTAAACGGTGATTATGAAATGGCTGAGTTCGGTTACATAAACTTTAATGAACTGAAATCTATCAGGGCAAATGGCTGGCAGGAAGTTGACTGTGATCAGCATTGGCAAATCAGAACTGCAAACCAGGTAAAGGAAATATGTATTGCCCAGGGATGGACCCTGCCTGATAGTTCACCGGCTGTAGAAATCGAATGTCCAAATTGCATGCAAGCTATTTTATCTGGTTCAGAAGAAGATGTTTCTTGTCCCGAGTGTAAGGTCGTCATCCTTCAGCACAGTATCAATTCAGTTGATCAGGGAGGGCTCTACCATGGCATACACTCCTGAATTAACCCAGCACCACAGCGCACTCTTACGGCGGATAGCATGGGGGTGCCAGATGCCAATGACAAAGACTATGACAAGTATTTTTGATCACCTTGGAGCAACATTAGACAAGGGTAAAATTTGTGATGCCTGCAAGGATAAATCTTATTGTGGGTATTGTGATTTTTACCTGAAAGGGGTGTCCAATGCGTAAGATCAATAATTACAGCTAATTCAGTCAAACAACCCGTAAATCAACAATTTGAAGCCTTCCTTGAGTGATCTGGAGAAGGTTTTTGTATTTTAGAAACAAGGAGATTAGCAATGGAAAAATATTCAAGCAATTCAGGAAAAGTGAATGGGACAAACAGTTTCTGGGAAGACCTTAAATCCGGACATTTTGCGTCTATGATTAAGGAATCCAGTAAAGGCAATGCATTATCAAATGCCCAGGAGGTCTGCAACATCATGAAGCCTTTCTTTGCCAGGCATGACGACATCGAAAAAATGTACTGTATTTTTCTGGATGCCAAAAATAAGATTCTCAAAATTGAAAAATTATTTTCAGGTACAATTGCAACTGCAGCAGTCTACCCAAGGGAAATCGTAAAGAAAGTTATAGAATTAAAATCAACTGCAGTAATCCTATCGCACAATCATCCTTCAGGAAATATTACCCCATCTTCCAGTGACTTCGCTATTACAGCAAGAATCCAGGCAGCTCTTACCAGTATTGAGGTAGCCCTACATGACCACCTGATTATTGGTAAAGATTTTTACAGTTTCGCTGAACATGGGTTCCTGGAGAAAACCAAACAAAAATATCAGGACTTTA
>JABIYQ010000536.1 GCA_018702715.1 Desulfobacula sp.
CATGGAAATGACTTCTGATTCGGCAAACACCGTACAGATACTGCTGATCTTTGAGGGCTTGTCCCCTGCAAGACTGAAGTCACCCAAAAGTCCCAGGTCCACCTCAAGGGCCTTTGCCATGACCTCAAGAAACCGTCCTGTGCCTGCGGCGCATTTGTCATTCATGGCAAAGTTTTCCACCTGGCCCTTTTTATTCAGAAAGATAGCTTTGCTGTCCTGACCTCCTACATCAATGATTCCACGGATTTCAGGGTTCATAAAATAAGCCCCGGTTCCATGACAGATGATTTCCGTCAGGGCTTTATCTGCAAAATTCACACTTGCGCGACCATAACCGGTTGAAACAATATTCGATATTTGGGTTTTTGAAATTTTGATTTGTTTTAAAAGTGTATCAAACACCTTAATCCCGGCATTTATGGGGTCATACCCCGTCAGTATGACATGGGTGCCGAAAAGCCGGTTGTCTTTTATCACGGCTGCCTTGGCTGTAATAGAACCAATATCAATACCTGCATAAATCATATGGCGGTGACCCTTTTATCAACCATCAGTGTCCGGCCAACACTGCATGCTTTATCGTTAAGATCAACGTTCATATTATTAGCTCCTTTGTTTGATGATTTCCATGAATGCATCAATGCGGGTTTCTACCTGGGATTGTGAAAAGCTTCTGGGGTCCACCATGTCGGCTTCTATCATGAGAACAGGAATATTTGTTTTCTCCCGGACGATTTTCATAATATCCATCTGTCCAAAAGAGTAAGGTTTGCACGATCGATTTGAATGCATCACAAAACCATCGGCATCATAAAATTTGATCATGTCAAGCACCTGCTCTGCCATCTGGTCAACACCGATGTTCAGATATATCATGGTATAGGCCTGGGCAATGGAACCTAAAAAATTGTTTTCATCAGTATATTTTATGGCACCACACCAGGCAGAGGTGTAGGTGTCTGCCACAAGACAGGCATTGTGATCGGAGAATTTTTGGGACAGCCATTTGAGTCTATACCACACGGGCAGATTATCCCATAAAAGCCTGTATTTCTCATTGGTAACCATGCTGATTCCATCTTTGATTCGCTGCTCCATTTCCTCTAAAAGTCCTTTATAAAAATCAACGGCGATTTGAGTACCACGCAAGGTGACAATCAGGGCAAGAAAAAAGAATGCATCAAAAGCAGACATGGGCGATGGCTTGTGGGCTGTGGTATTGAGAACTTTCTGCCAGAGCAGCTGGGCTTCATAGGCAAGTTTGCCAACTTGAGCCATTTTTTCATAATTAAATTTTCTTTTTGTGATCGTTTCAAGAAAAACAATATATTCGTCAAGCTGAGTCTGGACATACTTTGCAATTTCAGAGGAATATTGGGTATGGCAGACAGGTGTATCCAGAATAAACAAGGGGACTTTATAAAACCTTGCCTGAACCTCATACCATTTTAATACAGTACCACAGATATTATTGCAGCAGATCAGCATGTCCGGTTTTGGCAATCCTCCTATGGGTCCTCCCTTAACAACCGAGCATGAGATATCAGCCCTTGCATAGGAACACAGATCAGAGCTGTAACCCATATCTTCAGCTTTAATGCATAGATCTTCTCCCATTTTGGAAGCTCCGATCATGGCCCCATGGTTTTCAGGATAAATAGGGATGATATCCATGGCCACCAATGGTTCTACAGGACCTCCGGAAGTTATCCAGGCAACTTGTTTGTTGTTCTGCTCTGCCGTCATGGCATCAAGATAATAGGTGGTCATGATATCCCGCATTTTTTTTGCGGATTTTATTTTTGTTTTTTCTGCAGGCTTGTCTGACATTTGGCGATTCCTTTTTAAATCATATGAATAAAGGTTTCAAATCGGGTGGCTAACTGCCCTGAGTTTTGCTGCTGATCATCCATTTCAATGGCCAGATTTTTTATGCCTTCCCGGTCAAGAAATTCTTTTAAATAAGGATAATCAAATGCATGGGGATCACAGAATTTGAGCGTCATAAAAATGACTCCATCGGCTTTGTTCTTTTTTGCAAGTGAAACTAGATTCTCCCCTCGGGCAAAGGGTGAAAAATGTTTTGCAGGACAGATGATGCGATCCAGGAATCTTGCGGAAATAGCATCTATGGGGGTTTCATCTTCCGGGATTTGTCCTTCAAACCATCGCTGGCCTGTACAAAGATCATCTCCCACAATAACACCACCGGCTGCTTCTATGGCTGTATAAATATCAGGAGAATCACAGATTGAACCTGCGATAACGATTCGTTTAGCTTTGTTTTCAGGAACATCTAATTTTTCAAGATTATTCACAATGGCCGGCAAAAGATCGACGACTTCATCTCTGTCCATCACCATGGAGCCTTTTACTATGGCATACAGATCAGCGCCTTTTATTATC
>JABIYQ010000277.1 GCA_018702715.1 Desulfobacula sp.
AGAAGGCCCTCCAACGCCATCAATCACAAAGGCCATGCAGTCTGCAACAGGAAAGCATGTTTTAGCAGCAGAAAAAAAGTTCTGATCACCAGGAGTATCCAACAAGGTAATTGTATGTTTATTATGTGTATACTTAATAAATGATGTATTAATACTCTGCTGCTTCCTGGTTTCTTCAGGTTGAAAGTCCATAACGGTGTTACCTTCTTCAACCTTTCCAAGACGGTTGGTAACTCCGGCTTTAAATAGCATAGCCTCAGCAAGAGTTGTCTTGCCTGCACCTCCATGGCCAGCCAGAGCGACATTTCTCATGGTTTTAATTTCTTCGTTCATTACTGCTCCTTATAAACAATTAATAAAAAGTTATATTTAAATAATCGAATTTAAATAAAATTAATAGTGTTAATTTAAATTTTCTCTATAATTTAAGGAAATAATATACTCTTTATTTCCTTTAGGGCCAAAAATAGGGGAGGGGACGATTTGATTTACCAGATATCCACGCTCTTTAAAAAACACTTTCAAGTCTTTGATAACTAATTTTCTAATTTCAGGATCCTTTACAACACCTCCCTTGCCAACATTTTTTTTTCCTGCTTCAAATTGAGGTTTAATCAGCGCCAGAACCAGGGTATGATCTCTCATAAATTTTTCAGCAGACGGTATAACGACCTTCAGTGATATAAAAGAGGTATCTGCTACAATAATATCCATCTTTTCATTAATGACTTCATAGGGCAATTGTCGAATGTTGGTCCGTTCAATAACCTTTACCCGCAAGTTTTGCCTTA
Organism: Desulfobacula sp.; assembly: GCA_018702715.1. Classification (GTDB taxonomy): domain Bacteria; phylum Desulfobacterota; class Desulfobacteria; order Desulfobacterales; family Desulfobacteraceae; genus Desulfobacula. The sequence continues at coordinate 792 of JABIYQ010000277.1, forward strand.
ACGTCCAGTCAAACTGTCCATATCCTACATCCACTGCATATACTTTTGCTGCCCCATATTGAAGCAGACAATCGGTAAACCCACCTGTTGAAGCACCAATATCAAGGCATGTCATACCTTTTACCGACACTGGAATGGCTTTTAAAGCAGCTTCAAGTTTAAGTCCCCCCCTGCTTACAAATGGATTATCATCCTGCTTTACAATGATGGCTGCATCATCGGCAATCAAGGTTCCGGATTTGTCCACAGGAATATTATTTACCAATACTTTGCCGGCCATGATTAGCGCTTTTGCACGGTGTCGGGATTTAACCAAACCCTTGTCAACAATAAAAGTATCAAGCCGGGTTTTATTCTTAAGGCCTTTATTCAATTTTTTTGCCATATAATTGTATAGCCGCCTTTACAATTGCAGCATAGTCTATTTCATAATCTTTTTTTAAAACATCCTGGGGGCCATGTTCAACAAATCTGTTGTTAATACCAATCCTTTTCAGAAAAAATCCTGTCACACCTTTGTCTGATAACATTTCAATAACTGCAGAACCAAATCCACCATCAAGGACATGGTCTTCAACAATGATAATTTTTTTTAGTTTTTTCACATATTCAATAATCAGATTTGAATCAAGGGGTTTTACAAATCTTGCATTGATGATTGTTGAAAAAATACCCTGTTCTTTAAGAAGTTGGTTTGCCTTTACAGCTTCAGTAACAGAGTTTCCTATGGCAATGATTAATAGATCATGACCTTGATTTATAACTTCACACTTTCCAATTTCCAATGGTTCTGGATTATCTTCAATTTGAATCCCGACACCAGTTCCCCTTGGATATCTAAAAGCTATAGGTCCATCATGATTAATGGCCGTAACCATCATTCTTACTAACTCATTTTCATCCTTTGGTGCCATAATTGTCATGTTTGGCATACAACGAAGATATGCGAAATCAAAAAGACCATGATGAGTGGGCCCGTCTTCTCCGACAATCCCGCCTCGGTCAATGGCAAATACAACTGGATGAGCATCAAGACAGACATCGTGGAGTATCTGGTCAAAGGCACGTTGTAAAAAAGTGGAATAAATGGCTATCACCGGTTTTAAGCCTTTGGATGCAAGTCCTGCTGAAAAGGTTACTGCATGCTGTTCTGCAATACCCACATCGAAAAACCGGTCTGGATACATTTTTGAAAATTCTATTAATCCGGTTCCCTCTGGCATGGCTGCTGTCACTGCAACAATTTTTTTATTGTTTTTAGCAAGTTTGATCATTTGAGAACCAAACACCTTAGTATAAGTTGGGATTCCATTGGGTTTCTTATTGCTCTTACCCGTATCAACGGTAAAAGATCCCACACCATGAAAATAGATAGGATTTTTTTCTGCAGGCCCATATCCTTTTCCTTTTACAGTTGTAACATGCAGAAGAATAGGATCTTTTGGATTTTTGATGTTTTTTAAAATATCGATCAAATGATCTATATTATGTCCATCAATGGGTCCGAAGTAATCAAAATTAAAGGCTTCAAACAACATACCCGGTGTAATAAATGTTTTAAAGGACTCTTCAGATCTTTTAGCAATATTATAAATATCATCACCGATTTTAGGCAAAGATTTTAAAAACATACCGAATCTATTTCTCATGGACTG
>JABIYQ010000467.1 GCA_018702715.1 Desulfobacula sp.
AAATTAACGCAACTATGCAAGCCTGACCCCATTAGTTTCTGACCCCATTAGTTTCTATACAAACAAAGACAATTGGTCACGTCTTGCGTCAGCATGCTGGACAATCACCTGGACGATATCACCATTTTTTAATCTGATACCGCTTGGGGGAAGTTTTGCTTCAAGCATAAATTCCTTGACCAGCACATTGTAGTGATCTCTGTGACAATCAAGGACCAGAGCTTCATAAGCTGTCCCTTTTTTTGATTCCAGGTATTTGGTAATCCAGTAACGCTTTCTTGATGCCTGAACCCTGCCGGCATTGGCGATGCTCGGTGAAATGGTCTGGAGAATTGTTTCAAGTTCAGGCTTGGAATATGCTTTGCCATAACCAAAAATGGCCTTTATTTGTCGTTGTGTCAAAAGGTCATGATATCTTCTGATTGGTGATGTGGCCGTGACATATGCTTTAACACCCAGGCCGGAATGGCTTTCCGGATTTGTTCCAATCATGGCCCGGCTCAATTGTTTTCTTTGCATGAAGTTTAATGACAAAGAGGTTTCAATACCTTTGAAAAGCCTTTGTTTGGGTTGGGCCTGGGACCGGAAAACTGCAGGCATGTTGTTGTTTGAAAGAAATTCAGCCATAAGAGAGTTGGCAAAAATCATCATTTCAGACACCAGCATGCGCGAGGGGTTTTCCCGATCAATTTTTAAATATCCAATCTCCTGATTATCTTCAATCCATACATTTACTTCTGGGAGAGTAATTTGAATAGCACCGGCCTTGAGCCTTTTTTCCCGCAGGAGTGTAGCAATTTTATAAAGAGTGGTAATGGGATCATTTTTTCCGTTCAGCAGGTTTGCCTCGGAATAAGTCATCTTTTTGTGGACCTTGATGATACTGGGAACAACCTTGTAATCCTGAATTTCAAAAAAGCGGCTCATCTTTATGATGGTACTGATACCCGGTCGTATCTCATTCTCTTTCAGGCTGCAAAGGTCCTCGGAAAGTTTAGGGGGTATCATGGGTAGTTTATCATCAGGCATGTAAATTGAACTTGCGCGATCCCGTGCCGATAGATCAATGGGATCATTGGATTTAATATAGGCGTCAACATCAACGATATGTATTCCAAGCCTATATCCATTTTCTGTATTCTCAAGGCTTATGGCATCATCAAAATCAAGGGTGGACTGGCCATCTATAGTTATTAACGGCAGATCAGTCAAATCCTGTCTTAAAGGGTCTTTAAAAAAATTAGTCTGAACTGCTGTCAGTTTTTTTTCATGTTCCAGCACCTCTTTTGAAAATATCGTAGGGATTTGCATGGCCAAAAGATTGATATTTTCATTTTGATCCCAGATTCCTGCTGCTACAAATATATTAAATAATTGTTCAGGTGAATTGATGGATGATTTTTTAATAATATTTTTAGCCACTAAATGTGAATCAAAATTATTGTTAAAAAGATAATAGGATTTTAAAATATGAATAATGTCTTTATCAACTTCAGTGCTGCTGCCATTTTTATTATTTAAAATATTATTGATCCACAAAGCACCTCGTTGGATCTGAAGCTCTCTTTTCTCAGCCTCTTTGATCTGGCGTTTTCTGGCCTTAACCTGTTCCGGCGTGTAAGGGATAAAAATCGTTTTGTTGAATTTAAAATATAGCTTATTATAAAAAAAGGCTCTTATAACGGCAGCCTCATTGTCCGAAGTCAGGGGGGGATCAAAACAAAAAAGGGTCATGGTTGAAATATCAATGTCACCGGTTTCTTCGTTAAGAATTTCCCATAATTCCTTAATGTTTATAGTTTCAGAAAGCTTTTTGCGACTTTGCGACAGCTGTTTTAACTGACTAGCAAGAAGATCCCGGGAAAGTGAAGTGTCCAGGCACACCGGTGATATATGAGATAATCGGTTCTTAGAAAAATTGATCTCTCGATTATTCTCACTTAATAATTTTAATTTATCTTTTTGTTCCTGTAATATGACAGCACAAATTATTTTTTGCTGATCAATATACTCTACAATATTCCCTTGTATCATGGGTGCAACAATAACAGGAAGGCTGGTTATTGTCAAACAAACAAAAGGCCTATAAAACTTGTAAATTGTCTTGGAATACGATAAATTAATGCCATGGCAGACAAAATAAAAAAAGAGAAAAAAGGCTTAAAACACCGGAATAAAAATGATCTGCCTGTTTTTGATGCGGATCATGATTTTTTAATTGCATTTGAAAAAAATGTTCAAACAAAGCCAGAGTCTCTGGAAAATACTTATATAGAATCCTTTAAAAAAAATCAGACAAAGAAACAGGGGATAAAGGTGACGGACCCTAGGCAAACCGATCATGATCTGACACAAAGCCATGAAAATTTTTCTGAACTATTGGAGGAATCATTTAAAAAAAGAAAAGTAAAATCTGTAAAGAAAACATCACCCATGTCGGTAAAAAAAAGATTGAAGCGGTATCCTTCAGTTGAAGCTGAACTGGATCTTCATGGATACAACACTATCGGAGCCCAGATGAGAGCTCGTTCATTTATATCCTCTTGCAAACACAAAGGCTTTTTCACCTTAAGAATTATTGTGGGAAAAGGGCTTCATTCAGATGCAGGGCCTGTGCTACCAGATGTTGTTGAAGATGTGGTAAGAGAGATGAAAAAACTCGATCAGGTGATCTTTTATGAATGGGATAAAAAAAAGAAAACCAGAAGTGGTGCGCTAATTGTATATTTGAAACAATTTGAACAATTTGACTGATTATTTTTTTCTGAGTTGATACTTTCTAACCGCTTTGTTGTGCTCCTGGATGGTTTTTGAAAATTTATGGGTTGTATCTTTTTTTGAAACAAAAAAAAGATATTCAGAATAAGAAGGATTGAGGGCTGCCGAAAGGGATTTGGCACCGGGGTTTGCAATGGGCCCTATGGGAAGTCCTTTGATTTGATAGGTATTGTAAGGTGTTACCATTTTAAGATGTTTTCTTTTAATATTACCATCAAAATTTTTTATGCCGTAAATTGTAGTGGGATCACTTTCCAGGCGCATCTTTTTTTTCAGCCGGTTATGAAAAACCGAAGAGATCAAAGGTCTTTCCTTAGCATCCCCTGTCTCTTTTTCAATAATAGATGCAAGGGTCACAATTTGGTGAATAGAAAACCCCATTATTTTTGCCTGTTCCCGCCATTCTTTAGTAAAAATAGTATTAAAATGCGCCACCATGGTTGTAATAACAGTCTTACAATCGGTTTTTTGGGGGAAAAAATAAGTGTCGGGAAAAAGATAACCTTCCAGGGATATGGGTGGTATCCCAAACGAGACAATAAAGGCTTTATCGTGGCAAAGACCAATAAATTCCTCTTTGCTGCAAAAATTTAATGTTTCAACCAAAGTGGCAATTTCAATTATATTCATTCCTTCGGGAATTGTTATTCTGTATAATTTTACTTTACCTTTTAAAAAGATCTCAAGTATTTGTTCCGGAGATTTAGATGCCGACAGAATATACTCGCCAGCCTGAAGCTTTTTCCCAGCTTTTTTATATCTTGTGAATAATTTAAAATAGGTTTTGTTTGAAATGATGGATTCTGTTTCTAGGTTTTGGGCAATGGCAGTAAGACTTTGCCCCGGCTTTATGGAAAACACTTTTCCTTTGGCCGAAGATTTAAAAGGTTCTATAACAAAAGATGATATGTCCTGAAAAAATAAAAACCCTCCAACAGCCAGGAAGATAACAAGGGTAAAAAAAGCAATGAATAGAATTTTTATTTTATTTTTTTCCATGTCTTTTTAAGAAGCACAAACAATAAAAGGGTATCACTTTCTGATACCCTTTTACTATTATGACATTATAAAGTACAGATTTGAATCAATGCGTGCCTGCGATTGGAAAGTCAGTATCTGGGTTATAGCAGATTCGGCAGCAATTCAGGCATCTTTCAGCTTCTTTTTGGGCTGCATCTTCCGGCAGGACCAGATCCACCTCAATCATTGAATCAAGTCGTTGATCAACATTAATTTCAGGCATTTTAGCTCTTGGTGATTTTTTAATGCCGTCCACATGAGTGAAAATAGATTCAGGAATTCTTTTTTTCTGTAAAGAATCTTTCACCGGTTCAACTTCTTCACCTTTCAAAAACAGGTCAATGGAACGGGCGGCACGTCTTCCGCTGCCAATGGCATCAATAACCAGTGCAGGACCTGTAGCTGAGTCTCCTCCGGTAAAAATATAGGGTACAGAGGACTGCAAAATTGCAGGATCATTGTCTATGGTATTCCATCGTGTGAGTTCCAGTTGGGTCATCCTTTCACAAGTATCCTGTTTTTTAAAGGAAGCATCCGGAGATTGGCCAATGGCCGAGATCACCATTTCTACATCAAGAAGTGTTTCAGAACCTTCAACGGGTACTGGTCGACGTCTACCGCTGGCATCAGGTTCACCCAGTTCCATTTTAAGGTATTCAAGCTGGGTCACTTTGCCATTGTCATCGCTGACAACTTTAGTGGGGGCAGCCAGGAAAACAAATTCAACGCCTTCTTCTTCAGATGCGACAATTTCAACCTCATTGGCAGGCATCTCATTTCTGGTTCTTCTGTAAACGATATAAACCTTTTCAAGGCCAAGCCTTAAAAGCGTTCTTACGCAGTCAATTGCGCTGTTACCACCCCCTACTACTGCGGCGGTTTTTCCCAATTTTATTTTTTCACCACGGGAAAATTTCTGGAGGAAATCAATTCCTTTAAAACATCCATCAAGATCTTCTCCATCAATACCAAGGGAATAATCTTCCCAGGCACCCACGCCAAGGAAGACGGCCTCATAACCCGAGGCCATCAAGGACCCAAGTCCGAAATCAGTACCAAATTTTACATTGGTATAGGAGTTGATACCAAGATCCAGGATCCCCTGGATTTCCCAGTCAAGAACCTTTTTGGGGAGCCTGTACTCAGGAATACCGTATCTGATAATGCCTCCAAGTTTTGGCATGGCCTCAAAGATAGATACCTGGTGTCCTATTCGCCGTAGAAAAAATGCACAGGAAAGACCAGCAGGGCCACCACCGATTACAGCTACTTTTTTACCAGTATCCGGAGCACATTTGATGGGAATTCTGGAACCTGAATTCATCTCATAATCAGCCACAAACCGTTTGAGCTGGTTAATGGAAACCGGCTCATCTTCGATGCCCCTTCTGCATTGATCTTCACATGGATGGGGGCAAACCCTTCCACAGGCAAGTGGTAAAGGATTTCTCATGCGGATGGTCTGGACAGCTTCTTTATATTTACCTTCTTTGAGCTGATTGATATATCTTGGAATATTAATTTCAGCAGGACAGGTCTGTGCACAGGGTGCTAAAGCGTCCTGTGCCTGATTAAACTTCATAAGTTTTTCAGAAAGGGTTTTTACCTCAATAATATTTTTTGGGCAAGCCTGCTGGCATGCACCGCAGCCCACGCATTTGTCGTCATCCACAATGGGATAACCATTGGGTCCGAGCTTTACTGCATCAAACTGACATGCTTTTACACAATCGCCAAAACCGAGGCAGCCCACTCCGCAAACCCGTTTGCCGCCAAAGACATTGGCCATGGCTTTGCAGGATGAAATTCCCATATAATGATATTTATCATCAGCTCGATTCCCACCTTCACACAGATTATAAGAAAGAGGGCTTTCAGCTGAGCCTGCGTCAACACCCATTATTCTGGCAACTTCTTCCACACCTTCTTTGCCGGAAATAACACAAACTGAAACCGGAGCCAAGCCGGTTACAACTGCTTCTGCTGCAGAGGAACATCCTGCATATCCGCAACCACCGCAATTTGCAGCGGCAAGATTATTTTCCACAAGTGAAATTCTGGGGTCTTCATATACATAAAAGACTTTGGAAGAAAGGCTCAGTACAATACCGCACACTGCACCAATACCTAACATAAACAATAAAGCTGGGATCATAATATCACCTTATATTTGTAAATATTCCCCATCAAATGGCAAAAGCCTGAAGAATTTTTTTATCTTTTTTAAACCATTCCTTTAAAAGACATAAAGGTTAATGCGATTATACCCGCAGTTACAAGACCGATGGATGTATCCTGCAATGGTTTTGGAACCCGGGCCAGATTAATTCTCTCCCTGACACCGGCAAAAAGGATAAGTGCAAGTCCAAATCCAACAGCATATGAAAATGAGGATACCAGGGCATTCAAAAATGAGTATTCTTTGCTTATATTCAGAAGGCAAGCCCCCATTACAGCACAATTAGTGGTGATGAGCGGCAAAAAAATTCCTAAACCCGCATAAAGCCCAGGAATGCTTTTTTTCAAAAACATTTCTACAAACTGAACCAGGGATGCAATGACCAGAATAAATGAAACCGTTCTCAAATATTCTACATCAAGCGCTTTTAACAAGTAAGTGTCTACGATCCAAGTGATCATTCCTGCCATAACCAGTACAAATATAACAGCCATGGACATGCCCACAGCAGTTTCCATTTTCTTGGAAGTGCCCAGAAAAGGGCAGTTACCAAGAAACTGGGCAAGGAGAATGTTGTTTATGAAGACACCTGCGATGAAGATTTCAAAAAGTTCCATTGATCTTCTCCTTATTTACTTCCAATTAGATTCATAATTGCCAGCATCAGCCCTAAAGCAACAAACGCACCAGGAGCTTCTACCATAAATGCAAAGGGCTGAAAAGCAGCTCCTATTTCAAAGACGGGGTTGCCTCCCCAGATAGTAATGGTCCCTGCACCTAAAAGTTCTCTAACAGCACCCAGGGCTGCCAAAGAAAGTGTAAACCCGATACCCATACCCAGGCCGTCTGCAACAGACAGAACAGGCCCGTTTTTGCTTGCAAAGGCTTCTGCACGGCCAAGAACAATACAGTTCACAACAATGAGGGGAATGAAAATACCCAGTTTAAGGAACAATTCATATGTATATGCCTGCATAACAAGTTCAACGATGGTAACAAAAGTGGCTATAATAACAATATAACAGGCAATTCTGACTTTAGACGGTATCACATTTCGAAGAAGGGATACCAACAGGTTTGCAAAAACAAGAACAAAAGTGGTTGCCACACCCATCCCGATTCCGTTTTCCACTGTTTTGGTCACCGCAAGAACTGGACAAAGTCCTAAAACCAGTCTGAAAGGAGGTATTTCAGCCCAGAGTCCTTTTGTAAATTCTTTTGCCAAGGATTGTGCCATATCTTAAATTCTCCTCTTATGCCTTATTGGATATTTTTTAAAATTTCAGGTTTGAGTTTTTTATACAGATCCTGTGCCTGGATGGCTGCCAAAGTTACAGCCTTAGAGGTAATGGTGGCTCCGGATATTGCATCAATAGATCCATTTTCATTTTTAAGTGATAGATTGGTATCCATGGGTTTATCAGTGAACTGGTCAACGAATTCTGGATCATCTTTGGCGCGTGCGCCTAACCCCGGAGTCTCAGAATGAGTGGTCACCCGGGCAGCAACAATCTGATCAGTTCCGATGTTAATGCCGACCATCAGTCCTACATCACCGCCGTACCCGCCTTTACCTTTGGTTTCAAATGCAATAGCCTTTGAACCATCTTTAAGTTTGGCAGGATAGAATTGGTATTTTGCACCCTCATGTTCGATTTCAAATTTTTCCTTGCTAGGATCATTTTCCACTTCACCAAAAATTTCATTCATGGCCGGTGCCAACGCAAATTTAAAAATCTGGGCTTCAATCTTGTCCTGAGTTCCTGATTTTACTGCAGCAAGCAGTCCGCCTGAGATAGCTGTCAATACTGTTAATACAACAACCATACTAATCATTTCACGCATTGGTTACACCCTTTCCCAAAGCTTTTGGTCTAATGTTATCGATGAGGGGGTTCACAACGTTTAACAGCAGAATCGCTAAAACAGTACCATCCTCATAAACACCGATGTTTCTCATCAGAATAATCATTACTGCGGCAAAAAATCCATATAGGAACATGGGAATCCTGTTTGAAGGAGAGGAAGAATTCTCAGTCGCCAGAAAAAAAGCGCCCATTAGCGTATAACCTGAAAAAAGATGGATCACAGGTCCTGCATAAGTATCTGGATTGGCCAAGTTAAAACACAAGGCTGTTATAATGATACCGGCAATAAAGGAAACCGGTATTTCCCAGCGAATATATCCTCTTAGGATCAGAAAAATGCCACCAAGAATAAGGCCCAGTCCAAAGGTGGAACCGATGGCACCCACCTGTTGGCCCATGATAAGATCGTTTAAAGGAAAAAATTCTGTAACGGCGGCAGGTCCCTGAAATTTGAGGGCTGCCAATGGTGCAAGGGCCGTGAAATTAAATTCATAATTGATATAGGCCGCATCAAAATCGAAAAAGGCCTTCCAGGAAAGCATTAAAAATGACATTCCAATGAGAGCCGGGTTAAAAGGATTTGCTCCGATACCACCGAAGATAATTTTTCCGATAACCACAGCTACAAATGTTCCTGTGATCACAAGCCACCAGGGGGAGGTAGCCGGAAGCATCATACCGAAGAGAAGCCCGATAAGGGCAGAATCCAAATCACCGATGGAAATTTTCTTTTTGGATATGACATTCATGATAAGTTCCCAGACCATGGCACTGGAAAGAGATAGCGCAATCACACCCAAAGCGGGTATGCCGAACTGAATAATACCAAAAATGACAGCTGGAAGGGCGGCAATCATTATATTCAGGTTCATTTTAAAAAGACTATCTCCATCATGCCAGAAAGGCGCATGGGATACTGTTAATTTGTTATTATTCATTGGCAGTCTCCATTCTAAACGTCTGCTCTAAGTTTTAAAAGCTCATGTTTTCCAAGTCGGATATATTGGAACAAAGGTATCTTTGCTGTACATACATATGCACACAGACCACATTCAATACATGAATCCAGGTCATATTTGTCAGCCGCCTCTTCATACTGGTCAGCTTCTAGGTATCTTACAAGAATATTCACAGGGACATTTGTAGGACAGATCCGAAGACATTTGCCACAATTAACGCATGGATCATCTGATACCTCTGGGATAATATTTTTGTCCTGTATCATCACGATATCCATGTCAGGTTGAACAGGGTGATCAAGGGTGTAAGTGGAAAATCCCTTCATTGGCCCGCCAATAACAATCCTGTCCTGCTCATTTGTCTGAATTCTAACGGCATTGAAAATCTTGCTCAAAGGCGTTCCAATGGTTGCCTGGACCCTGTAACGCGCCTCTTTTTTTCCAATCACGGTCAAGATTTTTTCAAAATGAGCTGATTTTGTTTTATATGCTTTGCCTAAAGAGACCACTGCTTCGGCAGAGATAAAACAAACGCCCATATCCTCAGGGGTTTTGCCGGCTGGAAGGATCAGGTTTAAATGATCTTTTAAAATCATTGCCGGTAAATTGGAAGGATATTCTAATGAGGTTTTGAATAGCAGAATCGAGTCAAGCCCTCCTTGAATATTTGAGTTTTCCGGTATGGTGACACAAATTTTTGGAACCTCGGTGATCGTTTTTAAAACCTGTGCCCCTTTTTTTAACATTTCCCAAAATTTATGCATCACATATTGATGGGTAGTTGATAAAAGATCGGTGTCAGTACATGTGATCACAATGGTATTGATTTTAGCATCGTCTCCGGCAAGAATTTTTAGAGGCGGTGCACCCGGAAGTGTCCTTAAATATTGATCAGCAGAAACAATGTCATCTTTTAAATCATATGTTTCAGATTCTGCTTCGTTAGCCTGAACTTGATCATTTTTGATAACAAGATGAGTGGATGTACTGCCAAAATCATCTAAAAAGGTATCAATGTTGGCCAGGGTTCCAGCTACAGGGGAAATGGTATATTCAGTGCTGTTATTGTATAAGCACAGTTTTTCTCCTTTTTTTACTGCATCCCCTATTTTTATTAAAGCCTGCCTTGTATTGTCTAGGGGCTCATTTACTAATAAAATAAGGTTGGGTGGTATGGGTATTGATTCCGGCTTTTTGGGATCCGGTTCCACAGGATCATAAATGAGCCTGGGTTGGGATAAGGTGAAAAAAGATCGTTTAATCATAATAAGTCCTTGTTTTGTAAAAAGCTTGAGATCATTCAGTATAGTTAATAAGTAAAAATCAAATTTACTATAATGAATGACACGAGTTACATTCTACCGGACCTGCTTCAAGGTCTTCATGGCATCCCTGGCACTGAGCATGGAATGCATCAGGTCTAGATGGCAAGTCTTCATCACCTGTTTCTTCATGGCACTCACTGCAATTGTAGGTTTCATCATCTTCAATGTTGTGATGGCAGTCCAGACAATCTGTGGTATAATCGCCTGCGTGTACAGAATGGGTGAAAAAAACTTTACCAGCTTTGTTCTGAAACATCATCCGTACTGGATTCTCAGGTACAGGGGAGGTAAAAGAGGCATAGCTTACAATTCCTGTGATCAAAAATATGACCATAATGAATAAAGCTATTTTTAGGTCTCTTTGTGAAGTCATAATAATTCTCTCTTATCTAAGTATTTGAGTTCATGAGACAAACCCACAACTAGCATGGCGTTATATTATATTGTATCTATCTTGGCAAGGAAAAAAAATTAATTTTAAGGTATGGAACAACCGGTAGGGGTGGCGAAAGGTCTCTTTCTGACAAGGAAAGGTTTATACTCTTCCTTTTTTGAAAGGGAGTTGTTTTTTTTCCGGATAATATAAAAAGAGAGCCCAAAAAATAAAAATCCAAAAATCATTGAAACAAAGGAGGGGTTCATCTGAAAAAAAGGTGCAAGGCTATCGCCGATCAATGCACCGATAGTCAGAAGAATAATGGGGAATACATATAAAAGAAATGTTAAAAAAAGGATGGGTTTGGTTTCAAGTCCAATAACAACATGATCGCCTTTACCTACATGGAGAGTGTTTTTAACTGTTACGATCATTTCTTTTTGGCTATTTTCTGTCCCGCAACTTCCTTTAGAGGAGCAGGACTCGCAGGCTCCGGATCTGATGGTTTTTATCCAGGCAACAGAAGGGTTGGACCTGGTTACAATTCCGTTTTCAGTTATCATGATTATATCCTTTTAGTCGTGATTCGTTCTTTCATTAAAGGATAGAGCCGATATATAATGATGTCAATTTTTTTTATTGTTTTTTCTTGACAAAAAACAGGTGTTGATATAATCTCTCCAAGTCTTGTAAAAAGGCGCTGCTCCCCAGTAGCTCAGTTGGCAGAGCAATTGGCTGTTAACCAATGGGTCCGCGGTTCAAGTCCGTG
>JABIYQ010000606.1 GCA_018702715.1 Desulfobacula sp.
CGTCCAGCGAAAAAAAAGTAGACAAAAACATAAAAGAGATTGTTGATGAAAGAAAAACCAAAAAGCAGCGGGGAAAACCTCCTGCCGGAAAAACAATCTTGAAACCCCGATCCCGCAAGAAAACTGAAAAAACCAAATCCAGGGGAAAAACGTCCCGATCAAGAACACGCTTCCAGCAATCTTCTAAAAAAGGCAGCGCAAGGGGTAAAAAACAAAATCATTCGTGAATAATGGTTCTATTCCGCCCTGCTTTTTTTGCCTTGTAAAGGGCTTTGTCTGCAAAATCAAGGAGCTTATCAAAGGCGAGAAATTTGTTCTCTGCTGTTCCAAAAACCCCTGTACTGACTGTCAAATGTATTTGCTTGTCACCTATTTTCAAGGGATTCCTGCAAATATTTTCACGCACACGTTCGGCTACGGCAAAGGCTTTTTCGGGGCTTGTTTCCGGCATAATGACTACAAACTCTTCGCCGCCATATCGTCCAAATATGTCTATATTACGTATACTCTCCTTCACTATCCGGGTAAATACCTTTAAAACCTTATCGCCAAGAAGATGACCAAAATGATCATTCACAACTTTAAAATCGTCCAGGTCAATCAACAATATGGATATCGATCTGCCCGACCTTTTTGTTTTTGCAATTTCGATTTCCGAAAGGGATATCAGATAACGGCGGTTATAGATATTGGTTAATTCATCTATAGATGCCATTTTTTCTAGCTTTACCATCAGGTTCTTTTGCAGGGAGATATCCTTAAAGATGATAATGGTTCCAATTTTTTTATTTTCCCTATTAAAAAGAGCAGATACTGATAAATGGAAATAAAGGACTTTATTTCCCTCCATAATTAAAACTTCATCTTGTGGCGATATGTTTGAGGATAGGATTTCATTAATCTTATGGCTGTTTCCCAGGTTAGTACGAATATTAAGTCCTATATTTTGTTTTGAAATATCCGGGAAAATTTTTTTACATACCTGATTAAAATCAACCAGTCGGTTCTCCAGATTCAGAACAAGGATTCCATCTTTCAATTCCTCAAATATATTATCCCGTGCAACCGGAGCAAGATCGAAAAGCGAAAATTTGAATATGCCAACGGCAAATAAGGGAACACTGGCTGCAAATAAAAGCGGATTAATATCAAAGTTCCACGGTATATCCACAAAAAGATAAAAAATAAATCCGACCCATTGGATGAAAGTGGCCACCAGCATAGCAATTGCCTGTTTTCGATAAAAAGCGGCCGCACGGATAACAAATTGGAAAAATAATATTGTGGTGATGACTAAAGCGATATTGGTATAAAAATCATGAAGCAGATAAAAAGGCCCTCTTTCAAACTCCAGCATTGGAAAAGGAGAGGCTGTGTTTATAGAAACTGTTTTATAAAACAGATGATGAAAATCATTTAATTCTCTTGATACCAGAGTGATCAGGGGAATAATGAAAATTACCATCAAGTTGCCATGGGTCTGCCATTTTTCCTTTCCCGTATAACAGATGGCAATCATCAGCACCAGTCCCGGTAGAACAGAAATCCCAATATACTGGATTTTAGACCAAAAAAGCATATCGGAAAGTGTCGAGCTTGTAAGCTCAAACCCATAGCCAAACGCATAAACAGCTACTGCAGCTCCTAAAATACGAAAGTATTTTATTAAAAGAGTTGATCTGAAATTAAAGGAGTAGACAGACAGAAACAGACTGATAATCCCTGCAGTAAAAAGAAGAATAAGAAGAATAGACCTGAATTCCATATGGAGTGTTTAATCCTGTAAAGCTCTTTCTTATAAAATTAATAGTTAAGACATTTCCCGAAATTCATCCATGGATCGTCCTCTTATAGCTTCCGCAATTTCAAATACATAATCATAAATATGAAGTCCTTTGGAGGATGCTATAATCTCACCGTTTTCAACTCCGATCTGCTCGGCACAATATTGTTTCATCATTTCAATGGCAGCAAGGTTTGCCGGGAATCCGCCAAATAAATCCCAGGACCTGAAATAAGGGAAAAAATGAAGTTTTCCATCCTGGATTCGGGTATCAATGTGTCTAAGACAGGGCGGATCAAGCAGCACCATATCAGAAGGCTGGCCCACCTGCAAAATCATCTGATTGTTCCTGTGACCTTTATTTTTATAGGTCCAGATCATCATCTCCATCTGGTTTACATAGTGTTGCCCGTTTTCCTCAATTAAAATATTTCTATCTTCCCAGATTTCTTTTTCCTGTACCAGGATTTCCGACAGGTTTTTATAATTATCGGGCAAATATTGAGAATCACATTTGCAAATCCGCTGTCCATATGTATAGGACTCTCCTTTTTTTTCCTCACCAGTCATGAGATACGGCAGATAATCATCCAGGTAATCCTCTTCCACCGGGTCAGGAAATCCCAGTGCCGGATTTACCTTTGGCAACAAGGGAATGCTTGAAGGGTGTGTGATATGGATAGTTATAAAATCGAACTCAAGTCTTTTCTGACCTTCAAAAGATCCACGATTAATGGTAAAGGCCCTGCCGGTTTCAACACACCTGTAAAGAGTTTGAAACCATGCATCTGAAAGGCTTGTGGCTTTTATAAACAATGGCTGTAGCATTAATTGCTCCTTGTTTGATTTGATCTATTGGTGAAGCTTAAATATATACTTAAATCCAGACTGTGACAACTATAATCTGATTTAATATAATCTGATTTAACTGGTACTAAAAGATTTTCAATATTATTAAAAAATACTCAAATCAGCATTTTGCGAAAATTTCTTTAAAAAATTCAATTTTTATTATTGACAAAGAATTAAAGTTAATTTAACATATGAATAATTGTTCATATGAGGAGATATTAAATGGATCTATGTGATGAAAAATGCATTAACGAAAAAATGGTAAGGAAAACTGCAAAAACCATCCCCCAAAAGGAAGTAATAGAGCAGATGGTTGATATATTTAAGGCCTTGGGTGATCCCACCAGGCTTAAAATAGTTCTTGCTCTCTTAAGCCAGGAACATTGTGTCTGTGACATTGCCGTTCTTTGCAATCAGACCGATTCTGCTATTTCCCACCAGCTTCGAATATTGAGAACAATGAAAATTTTAAAAAACCGCAGGGACGGCAAAATCATTTATTACTCCATTGATGATGAACACGTCATCTCACTTATCAACATGAGTCTCGACCACGTAAAACATTAAACTTGAGGTATTATTCAAAATGTCTATTATATATGAAATTTTAAAAGAATCCTGGCATATTTATCTTGATGTTGCCATCTATATGCTGTTTGGTTTTTTTGTTGCAGGCATCCTGTATGTTTTTTTCAAAGCCGATAAAATAAAACAATACCTTGGAACGGGCAAAATAAAACCCGTCATTTTAGCTGCACTCTTTGGTATCCCGATCCCTTTATGCTCCTGCGGCGTTGTCCCCGTTGCCACAGGCCTAAAAAAGCAGGGGGCCAATAGCGGGGCTGCCTTATCTTTTATGATAGCCACACCCGAATCCGGTGTGGATTCCATTGCTGTGTCCTGGGCCATGCTGGATCCGATCATGACTGTGATTCGGCCTGTGGCAGGATTTATTACTGCAGTTTCCACGGGGATTGCCCAAAATTTTCTGGGAAACGAATATACCTCGGATACGTCAAGCATAAAAAAAAAGACCAGTGGCTGAGGTTGCTCGGGAAACTATTGTGCAGTTGCACAAAAAGACAATGAAACACTTTCTGAAAAACTAATGAGAGGTATTAAATATGCCTTTGGAGAATTGCTAACCGATATTGCAAAGCCTTTTATCATTGGAATCTTCATTGCCGGTATCATCACTTTCTTTTTCCCGGACGACCTTACATTATGGGCCAATGATCACAGTTTTCTATCAATGCTTGTCATGCTGGCAGCAGGAATCCCCATGTATGTCTGTGCCACATCATCCACACCCATTGCCGCAGCTTTGATACTAAAGGGCCTGAACCCTGGTGCAGCCTTGGTTTTTTTATTGGCCGGTCCTGCAACCAATGCTGCAACCATAAACATTGTAAAAAACATATTCAATACAAGGGCACTTGTAATATATTTGTCCATGATTGCTGTTTGTTCCCTTGCCATGGGCTTTTTTGTTGATTTTGCGTATAAAGTATTGGATGTGCAGGCAAGCGCGGTTGTGGGGCAGGCTTCTGAACTTTTTCCTGAGAGTGTCCAGCTGATTTCTGCAGTCATACTCACAGGTCTCATAGTTTTTAATATGATATCGAATTTCAGACAGCAGGCAGGGCAGGCCCTGTCCCATTAAACCCAAATAAAGGGGTCGGACTTTCCTTTTGTTGTTTTTTATCAAAAACACACAATAAAAAAAGCCTGACCCCTATGACTCCTCAAGCTTGTGGCTGTCCTGCCAGGTCAGATCAAGTTCATATATACTTTTCAAATCCTTAATTTTTTTAAGGTTTTTTTCGCTGAAAGGTGCTTTGCCTTCAAAGGCATGCAGCACAATGCCTTCAATCAGGTTGCCAAGAGACATATCATGATATTCAGCAAATCCCTTTAATACCTTTAGCAGCCTTTTTTCAATTCGAACACCCGTCTGCACCCTTTCAATCTTACGTGACGGATTTTGAGAAGGTTTTTGTTGCCCGGCCATCTTTTTTCTCCTTATACAATATCAAAGAAATTATACTCAAGACCATTAGTACCAGACCTGAAACCATTAGCAAATTCTGGTACTCATATTTTTCCAATAAAACCCCATAAACAATCATAGCCCCCGGTATTGCGGCATTCCCCACTGATCCTGCCACTGCAAATACTCTTCCGGCAAATTTGTTATCAATACTTTTTTGCAAAAGCGTCTTAAATGAAATACCTGCGCATATAATGCAGCAGCCAAATAAAAATATCATGACAAGAAAAAGGGATAATAAAACGATTGGGTTCCCGCTAAAAAAAGATGCTGAAACATAAAGCAGCCCGACACAAAAAACACTTACAAACAATGCTGTTTTTTCCTTTCCATAAATATTTTTCATACTCAACACAATAGCCATAATAATGGTTCCAAGACCAAAGGCTGCTTGGAAAAACCCGAAAGTTCTTGCCCCGTCCAGACTGATCGCATCAGAAATCACGGGCATAAATACTTCTATGGAACCCACAAAAAAGTGAATAACCATCACCATAAACAAAAGGATCACCAGCACCCTTTTTGAAAAAATGTATTGATACCCCTGTTTCATATCCTCGAGAATTCCCAACTGTTTTTCATTTATTACGTGTTCCTGTTTATGGGGAATTTGAATAAAACATTCTAACCCGGCAGACAGAATAAACGAAACAGCATTAATGATAAAGACCCATAAATATCCAAAATATGAAATAAAAATCCCTGCTAAAAAAGCCCCGGCAATGGTGGAGAATCCATTCACAAACTGGTGTTTAGAATTTGCCGTGGCCAGATCTTTCTCATTGACAATCTGTGGGATCACAGAAGGTATGGCCGGGTCAAAAAAGGCTGCATTAGCGCTCAAGAGTGCCTGCATTAGTAAAATCACATAAAAGTTCATCATTTCAAAATAAAAAAGAAGGGCAAACAAGGCAATAATCAAGCCCCGCAAAAGATCTGTTCCTACAATAATATATTTCCGGTTATACCGGTCGATAAAAGCACCTGAAAAAAAACCTATAATTAGTGAAGGGATCAGGGATGCTGCAAGCACGGCACCCATCTTTGCCGAAGACCCTGTTGTTTTCAGCACCCAAAAAGACAGGGCAATATAATGGAATTTATCTCCGATCTGTGAAACAAACTGCCCCGTCAACAAATAAAAAAAATTTCGATTAATCATTATTAACACGACTCCTGAAATAAATTAAATTAAAACCGGGGTATTGTTACCAATGTACCAAGGTAATGTCAAGATATTTTTAAAAAACCTCAGGTACAGCCATGGGACAAATCGGTATTTAGCAAATTTGGCAATACTGCCATTTTTTCTAAATAGCAATGAATTGTCTTCTGATTCATCCCCAAGCTCCGAATTCTTTAGCATAGGTCACTTACAGCCCCTATATCTTGCCAGTTTTAATCGGTGCTTTCAAAAGCAAATCTCGTCTTTAAGGGGTGGCCCCTTTTGAGACCTTTTTGACAGTAATCGTTCCGCTTCGGTCAGTAGCGGATAGGGATATGACGATTTGATGATTTCGGAAAGTTTCCGATATTTCTGACTTCTTTACTCCCGGGGAAAAAAGGCTGTTTTGCCTGGGGTGCATAGGATATCAGCCGCCCACCACTAAGTCTCTCAGTATATCCCAGGAATCAACCGATAGCGCACGCGATAAAAATGAATCCAACCACGCTGAGCCATAGCGGAAATTCGGGGGACCAGTTAAAACGATGGTCCAACCCAGCCACAATGACCATAGGGAACACGAGACTCACCGCCATCAGTGGAGCAAGCACTTTATCCCAGGCCTTTGCATTTTGGATATTTTCAATATTTTGTCTTTCGGCTGTTAATCCGGGATGTCGTTGTTCCGCCCACATGCGCCCACCAATACCAGCGGCCAAGATCAGTGTGGAATATAGCCACGCCTGCCACCAGTTGAGGTCCCCACTGCATATAAATAAAATCAGCGGGATTAGGAGATACACCACAACTAATCTGATCCACTGACGAGGAGATACTGTATGAGCTGCCTCTTCACTAACCGTCTTTGCTGACATGTCATCCTCCAAAATAAAATGGATTTGAGTGTGTGCCTAACGTTGAGTTTAGGGGCTGCCGAGCGGAGCGAGGGAACTTGGGCTTGCCCCAGCAGTCGCTTAAAACGGCTTGTTAGCTCGAATTTTACATAAACCAACAATTAATATAAGCCCCACAACGCCAATTATTGTGGGCAAATGATGACTGTACCAATACCCCTATGTGTCAGGGTAGTTGTCGCCTCAATTGAACAAAAAAGTTTACAATTTGATAGGGCGATAGAGAGGTTACATGATAACAGAATATTCACCGGAGTTTAAAGAA
>JABIYQ010000203.1 GCA_018702715.1 Desulfobacula sp.
ATCCAGATATATATAATAAAAACAGGATGTTTTCAAGGTAAAATTTTAAAAATCTTCGATAATGATCTGTGCGGCGGTTGCTTTGAATTTATTTATCTTAAGTTTAAAGGCAATTTTGGGATAATACTCAGCCAGGTCATCAGGGTCACTGATATTAAAATGAAAGGCTTCAACCTGATGCCTGCAAAGAGGAACCGCCTTTTCAAGAACCATTTTCCTGTGACAGTTTCCCATAATATAAGAAGATACGACACGTACATCTTCGCATATAAATATCGGCTCCTGGTTGGCTACACCAAAAGGTCTCAGCCTGTCAATTTCTTTGGCCAGATTGAAATTGACATCATCGAGATCAAGAACAGCATCAACTATCATGGATTTTTGGAAATCTTTTTTGGAATACGTTTTTTCCATATGCCGGTTTAAATTTTGATTCAATAATTGTAAATTATCTTTTTTAACAGTAAGACCGGAAGCCATGGCATGACCACCAAATTTTTCAAGCAAATTTTCACTGTCCAAGAGTGCTTTATAGATATTGATATCATTGATACTTCGGCCTGATCCAATGGCATGTTCATAGAGACAGGACATTAAAATAACAGGGCAATAATATTTTTTTGACAGTTTTGATGCAGCAATTCCCAAGACACTTGGATCCCAGTTATCATCCCATAAAAACAAAAGTTTATTATCCAGCAATCTTGGATTTTTCAGCAGTCGATTTTCAATATCCAAGACAATTTTTTGTTCAATTTTCTGTCGTTTGGTGTTTAAATTGTTCAGAAGAGACGCAGTCCTTTCAGCGTTGCCGATATCGGTTGCCATGAGTTGTGAAACACAAATCCTTGCATGAGATATCCTTCCTGCAGCATTAATTTTGGGGACAATTTTAAAAGAGACGTCATCAGAGTCAATTTTCTTTAAATCAATCCGGGAGATTTGGGCAAGAGATTTTAATCCAATCCTTGTTCCCTGCTTTATTCGTTTAAGACCTGCCACACAAAGAACACGGTTTTCATTGATCAAAGGTACCATATCTCCTATAGTGCCAATTGCAAAAAGATCCAGATAGTTTGTAAGGTTGGGCTCTGCTCTATCTTCCCACAAATTTTTTCCCCTGAAAAATTTCCTTAATGCCATGACAAGAAAAAAGGCAACCCCAACTCCGGCAAGAGATTCTAACCCTGACCTGCAGTCTTTCCTTTTAGGATCTATCACTGCAATGGCAGATGGTAGTGTAGGTCCGGGTTCATGGTGATCAGTGATGATGACGTCAATATCTTCAAACGTGGCTTTTTCGACGGCTTTATGGCTGCTTACACCGCAGTCAACTGTAATAATCAGATCAATTTCTTGCTCTAGTGCCATTTGAATATGCCCGGGTTGAAGACTATAGCCTTCTTTGATCCGGTGGGGAATATACCAGGATACATTAGCGTCACAATATTCAAGGAAATCACTCAGTAATGCAGTAGCGGTAACTCCGTCGGCATCAAAATCGCCGAAAATAAGAATCTTTTCCTTGTTTTCAACGGCTGTAAGTATCCGTTCCACAGCTTTGTTCATGTCTTTTAAAAGGAAAGGATCTATAAGGTTTTTGAAATCAGGGTTTAAAAAGAAGCGGGCATCTTCAAGAGTTTTAATGCCCCTGGTGCAAAGCAGGGTAGCCAAAAGGACATGACAGTTCAGCTCTTTGGCTAAAAGGTTAACAATTTCCTGATCCGGTTCAAAATATTTGATTATGGTATCCATTGATTCAAGAAAATTTATATAAGCAAATAATCATAAAGTCAATTTGCTTATATTAAATTTTGGCAGGCGGTTTTATTCTACCCATCACCTCAAATACTTCCATCCGGCTTTCATTGGCGCCCAATGTCTTCACGCCCCGCGACTGTGTGGAAATAACAGATTGTATTTTCTTGTTGGTTGACTTGCTGATTAAAATTGAGTTGGCCTTTTCCCGGGTTAAATCCTGAATGCGGAACGTGTCATTGACAACACCACCGATAACGGTATACTCCATTTTTTTTTCGAAACCGATATTTCCGATTATGACCTCACCTGTATTGATGCTGACGCCCATGGATAAGGATACTCCATAATTCTTCATAGCAAAAATATTCACTTTTTCAATTTCTTCCTGCATTTCCAATCCAGCAAGAGTTGCATCAAGTGAAGAGTTTTCGCTTTCAACGGGCGCTCCAAAAACAGCCAGGATCCCGTCCCCAAGGAATTTATCCAGAATGCCGTTGTGATTTAAAATTGCCGAACCCATGATCATAAAAAAATAATTGAGAACTGATACCACTTCCTCGCTCTGCAGTTTTTTGGATATGCGTGAATATCCGCGCATGTCCACATTCAAAAGGGTGACCAGTCGCTTTTCACCAAGGCTGATGAGATCGCGATTGCCGCGGTCTAATATTTTTTTGGTCACGGCTTCAGGAACATATTTTTGAAAAATATTACGAACATAGCGTTCCTTCTTGGCTATCTGTAGGGATTCAAGATACAATCGGGAGTTCTCAAATGCCATGGCCGAGGCAGAGGCCAGTGACCGGTGTTTGTCAAGCAAGTTGTCGCCTAAATTAAATTTATTTTTTTGTAGTAATTTTCTTTAAAATACGCATTTAATTCGCTTCGCTCATTCTTTTTAGGTTTTTTAAGGCAGGGCA
>JABIYQ010000607.1 GCA_018702715.1 Desulfobacula sp.
ATAACTAAAAAGAAAAGGGCAGGCATTCGATTTGGCGGTGATAAACTCAAACTGGGACCCAATAAGAATCTTCAATTCCTTTATATTTTAATTGACCGGGCATTGATCTACTATTCCCATATGATTAACCGACCCCATGGCAAAAGGGATTTGTCGGGCCGGCCATTAAATACAGATACCAAAAAGAAAGGATATTCCACAGGCTTTACGGCAAGTCAAAGAAATGTTTGTGCAAATTTTTTCAAAGTTGTGACGGGCCGCACGTTCCTCAAAGAGAAAAAGGCAGGACCAAAGTTTGAAGAATTGATTGAATCTATTTTGAATGAAATATCCAGGGAATAATGATGCAAAACACCCAGAGAATAAAAGTGACAATTCTGGGGTCGGGAACCTGCGTGCCCTCCTTAAAACGAAATTCCTGTTCAGCCCTTGTCAGGGGAAAATCGAGTCATATTCTTCTGGATGCAGGGCCTGGAACCATGGGGCAGCTTTTAAAGCTGGGGATTCAATTAGATTATACAAAGGTATATCACAAACCTGAAAGCCTTGCCTACCGATTGACCGATAAAGCTGGGTTCTCAGTTGTTTATTCAGGGGATACGGATTTTTGCGAACCACTCATTGACCTGTCCCGGAAAACCGATATCCTTATTTGTGAATCCGCCTTTCCAGACGGTAAAAAAGTTTCAGGACATCTTACCCCATCCATTGCCGGTGAAATTGCGGCAAAAGCCAGGGTAAGAAAACTTGTTTTAACCCATTTTTATCCTGTATGCGATGATTTTGACATCAAGGCGCAGTGCCGCAATACATTTACCGGCCCGCTTGTCCTTGCTGAGGATCTATTAAATCTTTAATGGTCTGAAAAAATAATTTTTGTAAAAAACTTGTATCAAGACTGATAATTCGCTTATATTCAATTTTGGATGCAGAACAGTGACAGATAAATCAAGCTGATAAATCAAAAGGAAGTCTATAGAATGTTATCAAATCTTTTCAGCCCGATCCGGATCGGCAGTATGACCTCAAAAAACAGACTGTTAATGTCTGCCATGAGCATCAATTTTGGTGTGGATGACAGTTGCTGTGTAACTGACCAGTTAGTTGAGTATTTTATAGAAAGAGCCAGGGGTGGTGTGGGTATGATGCTTGTGGGAGGCGGAAGCGTCCACCCCGGAGGTCAGGAACTGCCTGATCTTCCACAGATGTATAATGATGATTGTATTCCGGCCCTTAAAGATATGGTTCAAAGGGTAAAAAAGTATGACACGCTTTTTGGAGTGCAGCTCATGCATGGAGGGCGCCAGTCATATCTTCCCCAAAAGGTTGCTCCCTCACCCATTCCAGCACCCGCTGTTGTAAAGGGCGAAGTAAGAGCGCTTGAAATTGATGAGATAAAAGAACTGATATCCTGTTTCGGGGATTCGGCCAGACGATGCCAAACAGCAGGATTTGATTTTGTAGAGCTTCATGGTGCCCATGGTTATCTGATCAACCAGTTCATGGCACAAAATTCCAATATCAGAACAGATGAATATGGAGGCTCTTTTGAAAACAGGACACGGTTTTTGTTTGAAATCATTGAAGATATCCAGGCAAAAACAGGAAAAGACTTCCCCATTGGTATAAGGATTAATGGAAATGACTATATTGAGAATGGCTGGGATCTTGAAAGTACGGTAAAAATTGCACCTTTGCTTGAAAAAGCCGGGGTGGTGTACCTTCATGTTTCAGGAGGGGTTTACGGATCAACAGAATTGACAATTCCATCAATGTATACTCCCCATGGATGCTTTGTGCATCTGGCCCAGGAGGTAAAAAAACACGTCAACATCCCTGTTATTACAGTGGGAAGAATTAAGTACCCGGATCATGCCGATGAGATTATTAAAGAAGGTAAAGCAGATATGGTGGCATTTGGCCGGTCTTTTCTTGCAGATCCTTATTATCCTCAAAAAGCACAAAAAGGTGAGTTTTCACAGATTCGTCCCTGTGTGGGATGCTGTCTAGGCTGTATTCATGCGGTACTCGCAAAGGAGCCGGGGTCCTGTGTGGTCAATCCGGATGTGGGAAGAGAATATAAACTCAAAGATGAATTCAAGCCGGAAAAGGCATTAAAGATACTCATTGCTGGGGCCGGCCCTGCCGGAATGGCTGCGGCAAGACAATTTGCAGTTCAAGGGCACAAGACCATTATCTGTGAACAAAAAAAAGAAACAGGAGGATTGCTGGCCCTTGCTTCAAAAGCACCCGGTCGTGGAGAGCTTAATGATATTATCGATTTTTTTAAAAATGAAATACAAAGACTGGATATTGAAATTCGGTATGACACCCAATTAACCCTGGATCTAATAAATGAAGTGAATCCTGACAAAGTCATACTTGCCACAGGGTCAATGCCGGATATGCCGGTGATAAAAGGGCTTTTCCAGACAAAAATGGATCTTGAAACCAATGTTGACGTCATCAGCGGTAAAGAACAGGTCAAAGATAAGATCATTGTTTTAGGGGGTGGTATGACGGGTTTGATAACGGCTGATTTTTTGGCGGATCAGAAAAAACAAGTTGTTGTTTTAAACCGGAAAAAGAGTTTTGCCGAGGAAATGGCCAGCAATGACCGGTACTATTTGAGAGAAAGATTAAAAGATGGGAATGTCATCCTTTATAAAAACGTATCGATTAAAGCGTTTACTGATGATGGAGTTGTCTTTAAAGCTAATGGGGAAGACATCACATTAACCGGTTTTGACTCAGTGGTTATTTCTGAAAAACACTATTCCATCAGGGAAGCAAAAAAACTTGAAAAAAAAACAAAGATACCCTTTCATTTGATTGGAGATGCAAAATCTCCACGGCATTTGATGTATTGCATCAGTGAAGCCGAGG